>JAEZEK010000238.1 GCA_023417735.1 Pseudomonadota bacterium
GAACTGAAGGGCGCGGCGCTGCTGGCGGCCGGCGCGCGGGGCGAAGCGCCGGTCGACCGCGAGGCGCTGGTCGACCTCCTTGTGAAGGTCGGCGGCGAAGGCGGCCTGCTGACGAGCCTCGCCGACGACGTCGCCGAGCTCGACATCAACCCGGTGATCGTCTCCGCCTCGGGCGCGATGGCGGCCGACGCGCGCTTCGTGCTCGCAGCGGAGCCGCTGCAGAAGGCCGGCGAGACTGCCGCGGACGGGTCCAGCCTGGAGGCGTTCCGGCCGCTCTTCGAGCCTCGGAGCGTGGCCGTGCTCGGCGCCTCGGCAAAGGATGTCGGGATCGCCAACACCTTCATCCGCCGCATGAAGGATTTCGGCTATCCGCATGCGATCTATCCGATTCATCCATCTTCGGAAGAGATCGAGGGGCTGAAGGCCTATCCGAGCCTCGCGGCGGCGCCGGAACCGGTCGACTACGCCTATGTGGCGATGGGGGCGCAGCGCATCCCGGAGGTGCTCGCCGCCGCCGGCGGCCGCTGCCGCATCGCGCAGGTGATCTCGTCGGGCTTCGGCGAGGTCGAGGACGGCAAGGCGCTGCAGGAGGCGCTCGTCGCCTCGGCGCGGCAGGGCGGCGTGCGCGTGCTCGGCCCTAACTGCCTCGGCACCTACTCGCCGCGCGGCGGCCTCACCTTCCCCGTCGGCGCGCCGAAGGAGGTCGGCACGATCGGCATCGTGTCGCAATCGGGCGGCCTCAGCACGGACATCATCAAGCGCGGCCAGTGGCGCGGGCTGCGCTTCAGCGGCCTCGTCACGATCGGCAACAGCGCCGACGTGAAGCCGCACGAGCTGGTCGAGTACTATCTCGAGGATCCGCAGACCGCGGCGATCGGGCTCTATCTGGAGGACGTGAAGGAGGGCCGCGCCTTCTTCGACCTGCTGCGCTCGGGCCGAGCCACCAAGCCGGTCGTGATCCTGAAGGGCGGCCGGTCGAGCCGCGGCCGCGAGGCGGCGCTGTCGCATACCGGCGCGCTCGCCGGCGACGACCGCGCCTGGGACGCGCTGACCGCGCAGGTGCCGGCCGTGCTGGTCAAGACCGTGGACGCCTTCATCGACGTGCTCCTCGCGCTCCAGCACCTGAAGCTGCGGCCGGCCAAGCCGACGCATGCCGTGACGCTCTTCGGGAACGGCGGCGGTTCGAGCGTGCTCGGCACCGACGCCTTCGCCGAGGTCGGGCTCGACGTGTCGCCCTTCGAGGGCGAGGCGCTCAGGCTGCTGGAGGCGATGAACCTGCCGCCCGGCACGAGCGTCGCCAACCCGATCGACACCCCGGTCCGCACGCTGCAGGAGAAGGACGGCTGGGTCGCGGGCGAGATCCTCGACATCGTCTACGCGCACGCGCGCCCCGACGCCGTCGCCATGCACCTCAACCTCGCCGCCTTCGTCGGGCGCGGCAGCGTCGACCCGATCGACAACCTCTTCGCGGTGGTCGAGGAGACGCAGCGCAAATGGCCGGGCGTCGCCCATTTCTGCCTGGCGCTGCGCAGCGACGGCTCGCCGGAGCTCGACGAGAAGCGGCGGCACTATCGCGACAAGGCGCGCGCGGCCGACGTCCCGGTCTATGACGAGATCCCGGCGATGGCGCTCGCGCTCGCCGCGGTCGGCCACCTGGAGCGGCAGTTCGCGATGCGGGGGTGAGGCGGGCGGCGGTCGGTGCCCTGCTGAGATATATGGGCTGGTGATGTTTGTCGCCTTTGGTGAGGGCATCGTCTGGATCAAGTGGATCGGCACCCAGAAGGCCTATGACATGATCGCCGTGAGGGAGGTGAACCGTGGCGGCTGACCTGAAGCCGATCCGTAGCGATGCGGATTACGAGGCGGCGCTTGCCGAAGCCGAGCGCCTGTGGGGCACACGAAGCGGCACGCCGGAGGGCGACCGGCTCGACGTGCTGGCAACGCTGATCGATGCCTACGAAGCGCGGCACCACCCGATGGACCCGCCCGACCCGATCCAAACGATCCTCTTCCGGCTGGAGCAGCAGAAGTAGTTCAGCGGAAAGCCTATTCCGCTTTGAACTCGCCGTCCCGTGAGGAAACGGCATTGTCCTGCACATTGCATGTATCAGCATTCAGAACGATAACCGCTGAGGTCCATTGGCCGTCAGTGTTTTCTTCAGGATGCGTATATTTTTCTGTACATGCAAACGTGAAGAATTTTGAAAGATCGCTTACAGCAGTGTCAGCCGTTACTCGAGCACCAGGCCCGTATTGCGGGCATGCGATAACAAAGGCCTTTGGTGTTGGAGTTCCAGTCGCATCCGCTATTGCACGAGCAACTCCTCGTACGCGGCGCAAATCCTCTTTCAACTTTCTGGGATCTGTCCATAATTTCAACTCTACCGCCGCTTCACAGCTTGGTTGCTCAACTGAATGCTCACTCCCGAAGATCATCAAGTCTGTTCTGAAATTGTTGAATTCGTCCAAAGCATCATCCGAAATGCCAAATAACGCGGTTAGGTCACGTCGCCGGTGTTCGGTTATGATCCGCTGCCCTGTCCTTTGATGCACGTGAACCGCGCAGAGATCCCGAATAAAGCCTTCGGGGGCTCTCAATTTTCCTGCCATTTGCGCATATTGCTGGATTGCCGCAATACACCCACCCGCGAGTTCAATCGCCAAACGATCGGCTTCCAGCGGCATAACAACCTCCGCTTCTGAAATGATAACGGAACGACCAGCGTGTCGGCTGTATCCTCGACAGAAAGAACTGCTCAGGCAAGCCCCGTTCGTGCCTTGAACGAGGCGGCCTGCTCGGGGGAGAAGCAGGCCATGCGGATGTCGCGCAGGTGCGGGCCGAAGGCCGCGTCGATGTCCACCCCGAAGCGGGCGAAGATCTCGGCCATGTAGTAATCGTGGCGGATCAGGCTCTCGGCCATGTTCACGATCGGCCGGTTGCGCGTGTGCGCGGCGATGACGTCCTCGTCCATGGCCGCCGTCAGCATCTCGACGTGATCGACGGCGAGCGTGAAGAGATTGTCGGCCGTGCCCATGCGCACGCCGTTCGCCTCGTGGAGAAAGACGCGGCAGGCCTCCGTGAAGCGGAACTCGTCGGCGTCCTGCCCGAAGAGCACGATGAGGAGGGCGACGCCGCGCTCGGCCGCGGCGCGGAGCCGCTCCTTCTGGCGCCGGAGCACCGTGTCGGCGGCCTTCACCCAGACCGTCTCGCGGCTCTCGGCGATCAGCGCCCCGATCCGGTCGTGGACGATCGCGTCGCCGCGGAGCGTCCAGACGTACTGGTCCTCGCCCGCCGGCTTGAGCGCGGCGAGCTTGCCGGCGAGATCCGAGCAGAGCGCGTCGGTCTGGCGCGCGATCGCCTGGAGCAGCGTGCGCGGGTCGGCGGCGGTGTAGCGGACAGGGTTCTCGCTGACGGGGAGCACCGCGCCGCGCCGGGCGAGCGCATCGAGCGCGTGATAGGTGTTCGGCCGGGGAATGCCGGCAGCCTTGGCGATCTCGTAGGCGGTGGCGGGGCTTTCCCGCAGCAGCTGGACGTAGACGCGCGACTCGTACTCGGTGAAGCCGAGCCGCTTCAGGTCGGCGAAGATTCCGGCCGACGGCAGTTCCTCGACTGCGAGCTTACCGACCATCCCTGCTCCCTCGCCGGGTCGCTGTTCGCCCGGCCGCTCGCGCCCGCACGCCGCCTCACGCGGCGAGCAGGTCCTTCTTCCGCGCCTCGATGAAGCCGGTGTGGACGTCGCCGACGGCGAAGAGCGGGTCGCGCAGGCAGGCGATGAGGAAATCGCGGTTGCTGCGGATGCCTTCGACGCGGCTCTTCGACAGGGCCTCGATCGCGCGCTCGCGCGCTTCGTCGCGGTCGGCGCCCCAGACGATCACCTTGGCGACCATCGGATCGTAGAACGGCGTCACCGCATCGCCCTCGCGGTAGCCGCTGTCGATGCGGACGTGATCCATCTCCTCCGGCAGGCGGAACGCCTCCAGCGTACCGGGCGACGGCATGAACATCTTCGCAGGGTTCTCGGCATAGAGCCGGCACTCGATGGCATGGCCGCGCGCCGCGATCCCCGCCTGGTCGAGCCCGGGGAGCGCGCCGCGGGCGAAATCGATCTGCATCCCGACGAGATCCGTCCCGGTGATAGCCTCCGTCACCGGATGCTCGACCTGAATGCGCGTGTTCATCTCCAGGAAGAAGAACTCGAAGGTCTCGGCGTCGACGATGAACTCCACCGTGCCCGCGCCGCTGTAGGCGGTCGCCTCGCAGAGGCGCACCGCGGCCTCGGCCATCGCCTGCCGCACCTCGACCGGCAGGACCGGTGCGCGGCTCTCCTCGATCACCTTCTGGAAACGGCGCTGGAGCGAGCAGTCGCGTTCGAAGAGATGGACCGCCTGGCCGTTGCCGAAGCCGAAGACCTGGATCTCGACGTGGCGCGCCTTCGGAACGAAGCGCTCCAGGAAGACGGCGCCGTCCCCGAACGCCTTCTCGGCCATCGACTGCGTTCCCGCGACCACCTCGGCGAGCTTCTCCGGCGCGTCGACGCGGCGCATGCCGATCCCGCCGCCGCCGGCCGAGGCCTTCACCAGCAGCGGATAGCCGACGGCGGAAGCGGCCTCGTCGAGCCCGGCCAGATCGCCCGCCTCGAAGCGCCGGCTGCCCGGCACGACCGGAACGCCACTCGCCGCCGCGATGTCGCGGGCGCGCTGCTTGTCGCCCATCTGGCGGAGGCTCTCGGGCGAGGGACCGATCCAGGTCAGCCCCGCCTCCGCGACTGCCGCCGCGAAGTCCGCGTTCTCGGAGAGGAAGCCGTAGCCGGGATGGATCGCGTCCGCGCCGCTCGCCCGCGCGGCCTCCAGCACGCGGTCGGCGCGAAGGTAGCTCTCGCGCGCGGCCGCCGGCCCGACATGGACGGTCTCGTCGACCTCCGCGACAAGAGCGGCACCCGCGACGGCGTCGGAATAGACGGCGACGGTGCCGATCCCGAGATCCCGGCAGGAGCGGAAGATCCGCCGCGCGATCTCGCCGCGGTGCGCGACCAGCACCTTCCGCATCGGGTCAGGCCTCGATGCGGGCGACGACCGTGCCCTCGGTGGCAACGTCGCCCTCGGCGACGAGAATCTCGACGAGCTTGCCGTCCTCGGGCGCGGCGACCGGGATCTCCATCTTCATGGATTCGAGGATCAGGATCGGATCGTCCTCGGAAAGATCGGCGCCGACCTCGGCGACGATCTTCCAGACGTTCCCGGTGATGTCCGTCTTCACGTCCACGATCGCCATTGTCGCCGCCCCGGTCTCGTTCTGCGCGTTCTCCAGTGAGGCCGGAAACTACGATCTTTCGATAGTAGTTGCAACCGCAACAACGCTCCTGCGGCTGCCCCTCACCGGCCGTAGATGCGGTCGAGGACCTCCGCGACCGCCACGAGCCGTTCCGCCTCCGGGTCGAACCGCGCTCCGGTCGCCCGCCCGCGCGCCCAGTCGGCCGCGGCACGGCCGCCCCATTCGTCGGGCGGCAGCGCGAGCGTCTCGCGCGCGGTGCCGCGGTAATGCTCGGCAGTGAAGTCGTAGAACGAGCCGTTCACGTTCGTGAGCGCCGCGCCGCCCTCCGTGCCGTAGAAGGCGGCGGAAATCACCGCGTCGCAGCCGGCCGGCAGGCGCCACGAACAGGCCAGCCGGACGACCGCCCCGGTTTCCAGGCCGAGCGTCGCCACCGCGTAGTCCTCGACCCGGCCGGGCGCCGGCCCGAGCCTCTCGCCGCCGGAGAAGAGGCTCGCCGAAGCCTCCGGCACCGCCGGAAAGCCGAGCGCCCACAAAGCGAGATCCACCAGGTGGACGCCGAGATCCATGACGCAGCCGCCGCCGGCGAGCGCGGGGTCGTAGAACCACGGCTTGTCCGGGCCGTAGGCGTTGTGGAACACGAGGTCGACGGCGTAGATCCGGCCGAGCGCGCCGGCCGCAATCAGATCCCGGATCCGCCGCATGCCCTCCGTATGGCGGTAGGATAGGTCGACGGCGAGGAGCCGGTCGGCGGCGCGCGCGGCGTCCACCACCGCCCTCGCCTCCGCAGCGGTGCGGCCGAGCGGCTTCTGGCAGAAGACGGCGATGCCGTTCTCGATCGCCCGGATCGACTGCTCGGCGTGGAGCGCGCTCGGCGTGGCGATGACGATGCCGTCGAGGTCGGCCCGGAGGAGATCGTCGAGCCCGCCTGCGAGCGCGGCATTCGGCGCAAGACGGGCTGCCTCCGCCGCCATCTCGGGAGACGCGTCGGCGATGGCGGCTACCTCGGCGGCGCCGGTGCGCACGATCGCCGCCATGCGGTGGCGGCCGATCCATCC
>JAEZEK010000490.1 GCA_023417735.1 Pseudomonadota bacterium
CTTCCGCGCCTCGCCGACCCTGCCGCGCGTCCGCCGGGACGGCCGCCTGCCGTTGCGCGACGATCCGTCCCCCCCGCTATCACCCCCGCCGCCGACCAGCTCGAAGCGAAGGCTGCCGGCGAACGGGAGCGCTTCGGCGAGCCTCACCTCGACGGCATCGCCGAGACGGAACATCTCGCCGCTCGACCGGCCGACGAGGCGGTGGTGCGCCTCCTCGTATTCGTAGAAGTCGCTGCCGAGGGTCGAGATCGGGACGAAGCCGTCGGCGCCGCTCTCGTCGAGCTCGACGAAGAGGCCGGCTCGCGTCACGCCGCGGATGTGGCCGGCGAAGCGCGCGCCGACGCGGTCGGCGAGCCAGGCGGCGATGAGGCGGTCCACTGTGTCGCGTTCGGCGGCCATCGCGCGCCGCTCGGCGACCGAGATCTCGCCCGCGATCCGCTCCAGATGCGGGATGTCGGTCGCCCTCAGCCCGCCCGGGCCGAGCTCCAGCGATTCGATCAGGGAGCGATGGACGAGGAGGTCGGCATAGCGGCGGATCGGCGAGGTGAAATGGGCGTAGCGCCGGAGATTGAGCCCGAAATGGCCGATGTTCTCGATCGCGTACTCCGCCTGGCTCTGCGAGCGCAGCACCACCTCGTTCACGAGCAGCGCGTTCGGCGAGTTCTCGAAACCCGCGAGCACCCGGTTGAAATGGCTCGGGCGGAGATTGCCGGCCTTCGGGAAGCGCATGTCGAGCGTGCCGAGAAAGTCGCGCAACGCCTCCAGCTTCTCGTAGGACGGCTCGTCGTGGATCCGGTAGACGACGGGCGCCCTGCGCTTCTCCAGCGTCTCGGCGGCCGCGACGTTCGCCTGGATCATGAACTCTTCGATGAGCTTGTGCGCCTCGAGCCTGGGCGGCACGAAGATGCGGTCGACCGATCCGTCCTCGGCGAGCACCACCTTGCGCTCCGGAATTTCGATGGCGAGCGGCTCGCGGGCCTCGCGGCCCCGCTTGAGGACGGCATAGGCGTCCCAGAGCGGCTTCAGCACCGGCCCGACCAGCGCGGCCGCCTTCTCGGACGGGCTTCCGTCGACGGCCGCCTGCGCCTCGTCGTAGGCGAGCTTGGCGGCGGAGCGCATCATGATGCGGTGGAACGTGTGGCGGCTCTTGCGGCCGTTCGCGTCGAAGACCATGCGGACCGCGAGCGCAGGCCGGTCCTCGCCCTCGCGGAGCGAACAGAGATCGTTGGAGATCCGCTCGGGCAGCATCGGCACGACGCGGCCAGGGAAGTAGACCGAGTTGCCGCGGCGGAGCGCCTCCTTGTCGAGCGGGGTGCCGGGTCGGACATAGGCGGCGACGTCGGCGATCGCCACCGTGACGACGAAGCCGTCCGGGACGTCCGGATCGGGTGCGGCGTGGACGGCATCGTCATGGTCGCGCGCGTCGCGCGGGTCGATCGTGACGAGCGGCAGGTCGCGCCAGTCCTCCCGATGCGCCATGCCGACCGGCAGGGCGCCCTCGGCCTCGGCCAGAACCGCATCGGGGAACACGTACGGGATGCCGTGCTCCTCCAGCGCGATCAGGCTGATCGCCTTCTCGCTCTTCACGTCGCCGACGCGCTCGACGACGCGGGCGAGCGGGATGCCGTAGCGATTGCCGCCCTGCACCTCCACCCGGACGAGCTCGCCGTCGGCGGCGTCACCGTGACCGTCGGGTGGAATGCGGTATTCCGTGCCCTTGCGGTCGATCGGCACGATGCGGCGTTCCTCGCCCTCGATGCGGAGGACGCCGAGCTCGGTCCGGGGACCGCGGCCGAGAACCTTGATGACCTTTGCGGTGAAGCCGCCGAGATCGGTGTCGGGAACGAGGCGGGCGAGGATGCGGTCGCCGATCCCAGGCGCCTGCACGCGCAGACCGCGGCGGGCGCGCTCGGCCGCAATCAGGATGCGCGGCGGCGAGCCCCATTCGTCGTCCCACTCGACCGGCACGCCGACGAGCTCGCCGAGATCGTCGACGCCTTCGACGAGCAGCACGGTGACGGAGGGGAGGTCTCCCGGCTTGCGCAGCTTCGCGCGAGGGCCGTGGACGAGGCCCTCGTCGGCCATCTCCCGGAGCATCCGCTTCAGCCCGATCTTGGCCGCGGAGGAGAGGCCGAAGGCCCGCGCGATCTCGCGCTTGCCGACCTTACCGGGCTGCTCGCCGATGAAGGCCAGGATCTCCTCGCGGCTCGGGAGCTCGGATCGTGTCGCCGTCTTGGAGGACTTGGCCAATGTCTTCCCGCCTTCAGGCCTTCGCCTTGCTCTTCGGCTTTCCAGGGCTCGCGCCGGCCTTCGTGGAGCCGGCAGCCTTCTTCGCCGCAGGCTTCTTGGCCGCCGGCGCCTTGCGCGCCGGAGCCTTCCGGCCGCCGCCGCCCTTCTCCTCCCTTTCGGCGAGGAGCGCGAGCGCCCGCTCGAGCGTCACGGCGGCTGGGTCCATGGCCTTCGGGAGCGTCGCGTTCACCTTGCCGTGGTTCACGTAGGGGCCGTAGCGGCCGCTGCGCACCGTCACCGGCCCGCCGCCGGGGTGCTCGCCCAGCTCCTTCAACGCTGCCGCAGCGGGCCGGTTGCGCCCGCCGCGCGACTGCTTCTCCGCCAGGAGGGCGACGGCGCGGTTGGCGCCGACGGTGAAGACCTCGTCGACGCCCTCGAGGTTGGCATAGGTGCCGGCATGCTCGACGAACGGCCCGTAGCGCCCGATGCCGGCGACGATCGGCTTGCCCGTTTCCGGATGCAGCCCGATCTCGCGCGGCAGGGAAAGGAGCCGCAGCGCCTTTTCGAGGTCCATCTCCTCGCGCGCCCAGCCCTTCGGCAGGCTCGCGCGTTTCGGCTTCTCCGCCTCGCCGAGCTGGACGTAGGGGCCGAACCGCCCCGACTTGAGGAGGACGGGGAGGCCCGTCTCCGGGTCCTCGCCGAGGACGACGTCGCCGTTCGCGCCGGCGGCGCCGGCCTCGCCCGCCGCATCGCCCGAAGGCTCGCCGAGCTGGCGGGTGAAGCGGCATTCCGGGTAGTTGGAGCAGCCGACGAAGGCGCCGAACTTGCCGAGCTTCAGCGACAGCCGGCCGGCTTCGCAAGCAGGGCAGGCGCGCGGGTCGGCGCCGTCCTCGCGCGGCGGGAAGATGTGCTCGCCGAGCAGCTCGTTGAGCGCTTCGAGCACGTCGGAGACGCGGAGCTCGCGCGTCTCCTCGACGGCACCCTGGAAATGGCGCCAGAAATCACGCAGCACCTCCTTCCAGGAGAGCTCGCCGGCCGAGATGCGGTCGAGCTGCTCCTCGAGCGCGGCGGTGAAATCGTACTCGACATAGCGGCGGAAGAAGGCCTCCAGGAAGGAGGTGACGAGCCGGCCCTTGTCCTCCGGCACGAGACGCTTCCGGTCGAGGCGGACATAGTCGCGCTCGCGCAGCACGGCCATCGTCTGCGCGTAGGTCGAGGGCCGGCCGATGCCGAGCTCCTCCATCTTCTTGATGAGCGAGGCTTCCGTATAGCGCGGCGGCGGCTCGGTGAAGTGCTGCGCCGCCTCGATGCGGTCGCGCGCGAGCGGCTCGCCCGCCTCGACCTTCGGCAGCCGGCCGCCTTCCTCGTCCTCGTCGTCGTCGCGGCCCTCCTGGTAGAGCGTCAGGAAGCCGTCGAAGCGGATCACCGTGCCGGTCGCGCGGAGCGTCGCCGCGCCGCCCGGGTCGCGCGCCTCGATATCCACCGTGGTCCGCTCGAGCTCGGCCGATTCCATCTGGCTCGCGACCATGCGCTTCCAGATCAGCTCGTAGAGGCGGGCCTGGTCGCGGTCGAGATAGCGCTCGACATCCGCCGGCAGGCGGGAGAGCTCGGTCGGACGGATCGCCTCGTGCGCCTCCTGCGCGTTCTTCGCCTTGGCGTGGTAGCGGCGCGGCGCGGACGGGAGGTAGCGGTCGCCGTACTCGCTCGCGATGACGCGCCGCGTTCCGGAGAGGGCCTCGGGCGCGACGTCGACGCCGTCGGTCCGCATATAGGTGATCAGGCCGACCGGCTCGCCGCGGATGTCCACGCCCTCGTAGAGGCGCTGGGCGATCTGCATGGTGCGGCTCGCATCGAAGCCGAGCTTGCGCTGGGCCTCCTGCTGCAGCGTGGAGGTCGTGAAGGGCGGCTGCGGATGGCGCTTCTGCGGCTTGGATTCGACGGTCGCGACGGCGAAGGTGGCGGCCTCGAGCCGGGCGGTGATCCGCGTCGCCTCGCCTTCCTCGCCGATCGCGAGGCGGCCGAGCTTGCGGCCGTCGATCTCGACGAGGCGGGCGACCATCGCCTCCTTGCGCGGCGTGCGCAGATGCGCCGCGATCGACCAATATTCCTGGGACTTGAAGCGCTCGATCTCGGCCTCGCGGTCGCAGACGAGTCGCAGAGCGACGGATTGCACGCGGCCGGCGGAGCGCGCGCCGGGGAGCTTGCGCCAGAGCACCGGGGAGAGCGTGAAGCCGACGAGGTAGTCGAGCGCGCGGCGGGCGAGATAGGCGTCTACGAGGGGCACGTCGATCGCCCGCGGGTTCTTCATCGCGTCCTGCACGGCCTGCTTGGTGATCGCATTGAAGACCACGCGCGAAACGGGCTTGTCGCGCAGCACCTTCCTGGCCTGGAGCACCTGCAGCACGTGCCAGGAGATCGCCTCGCCCTCGCGATCGGGGTCGGTGGCGAGGATCAGGCGGTCGGCGGACTTCACGGCGGCGGCGATGTCGGCGAGGCGCTTCTTCGCGCGGGCATCGACGTCCCAGCTCATCTCGAAATCTTCGTCCGGGCGGACCGAGCCGTCCTTGGAGGGGAGGTCGCGGACATGGCCGTAGGACGCCAGGACCTGATAGCCCGGCCCGAGATACTTGTTGATCGTCTTCGCCTTGGCCGGCGATTCGACGATGACGACGTCCATAGGGTGCTCCGCTCGCGCGGCCGCCGAGCGGCCGGTGAGCCGGTCAATTGGATTGCCGCGCGAGCCGGGTCAAGTGCGGCTCCGGACCGAGGCGGGCGCGAAGCCGGCCGGAACGGGCGGCGGCCGGCGCGCGGCGGGTGCCGCTATGCCGACCGTCAGAGGCTCGGCGCGGCCTCCTCGAGATAGCGCGCGAGGAAATCGGCCGCCCGGCGGAACGCCTCGGCATTGTCGCCGCGGAACGAGAAGGAGCGGTCGACGAGGAGCGTCTCCTTCTCGAGGTCGACGGCCTGGAACTTCCCCATCTGCACGAGGGTGCTCATCTTGTGGACCCCGCCATAGACGAGGATCCGGGCGCCGGCCTCGCGCGCGGCGGCGATCAGCTCGTCGGGCGCGACGGTGCCGGCGGTGCAGGGCTCGGCCGGGCAGGCGAGGGCGACGACCTGGAATTCCGGCTCCCTGCCGAGACGCTCGCGCAGGAGGCCGGAGAAGCCGGCGACGAGGTCGGCATGGGCTGCGGCGCGCTCGGGCAGCTCGCCCGACGTGTCGTGGTTGTCGAACTCGGCGATCGCCGCGCGGATCGGGGCCCCGCCCGCGGCCGAGGCGGGATGGTGCGAGGCGAGGTGGCGGGCGCAGGCGCGGGCGGCGGGGCGCAGGGTTCGTGGCGGGGGCGCGGCAATGCGCGCATTCATGCCGACGGTTCGGGCCATGATCTCCTCCCAAAGGCGGAGACCATCGCGCGGCGGAGCGCCCTCGTCCAGGCAAATGACGACCCGGCTCCGGCAGGGAGGATGCCGGGGCGAACCCCGGCCCAGTTCAGGCCGCGCCGACGGGCCGCGCGCGTTTCCGCTTTGGCCGTCGACCCGGAGCCATGCCGGTCACGGCTTGATGTAGGTGTAGCCCATCTGTTGCAGGCGGGAGAGCTCGGCCACGCCGCTCGGGACGATGTCCTGCTCGAACACCTCGAAGAGATCCGTCTCGTAGCTGATGTTGCGGCCCTTCAGCGTGTTGTTGCAGACGACGAACTTCACCTTCTGGGTCTTGAGGCTCGTGACGTCCATCTGCAGCTTCTCATTGCCGACGGCGTCCTTGACGAGATCGACGCCGTTGCCGTGCATGACGACCCTGACCTCGATGTTGTCGCTGCCCACGGCGTCGATGTGGTTCTGGATGTTGCGCAAGGCTGCCCGGTAGGCCTTGTCCTCTTCGCCCCCGGGCCCGTTCACGTGGTAGACAACCTTCTGCTTGGCGTAGCGCTCGCCGGCGGTGGCATCGACAGAGCCGGCGACGCCGGCGGCAAGCCCTGCGCTCGC
>JAEZEK010000006.1 GCA_023417735.1 Pseudomonadota bacterium
GCCATGTTCCCGCCCTCATGAACGCGGCGCTGCTCCTCACCGGCTTCGGGGTGGAGGAGATCCGGATCGCCGGCGCGACCGAGACGCCGGAGCGCGCCGTCCTCGAGGCCCTCGATCTCCGCCGCACCGCGCTGCCGCTGTTCGACGCGGGCGAGGCGCGCGAGCGTCTGACCGGCCTGCCCTGGGTCTCGCAGGTCACCGTCCGCAAGCTCTATCCGAACGGCGTCGCCGTCGATCTCGTCGAGCGCATCCCCTATGCGCTCTGGCAGGACGAGGGCGAGATCAACATCGTCGATCGCGAAGGCGACGCGATCATGCGCTTCCGCGACCGTCGCTACGCACGGCTGCCGTTCGTGGTCGGCCCCGGCGCGAACCTCAAGGTGGCCGCGTTCTGGCCTGCGGTCGAAAGCCAGCCGATGATCGCGGAGCGCACGCGCGCGGCCGTGCTGGTCGCGAACCGCCGCTGGGATCTGCACCTGGAGCACGGCCTGGTGGTCAAGCTTCCCGAGCGCGACCCGGCCGCCGCCCTCGCGGGCCTGGTCGCCCTCGAAGAGGCGCACCGGCTGCTCGACCGGGACCTCGTGGAGATCGATCTCCGTGTTCCCGAGCGGATGACGGTCCGCCTTCCCCAAGGCCAGCCGATGCCGGGCGAGAAGAAGGACTCCAAGGGCGGCCGCAAGGTCGCGGGTGCGCGGACATGAGCGGCGGCAACCCCCGTACCGTCGTGGGCGTCTCCCGCATCAAGCCGCTCGGCGCCCGCCGCTCGGCGATCGTCAGCGTGCTCGACGTCGGTTCGACGAAGATCAGCTGCCTGATCGCCCGCCTCAAGCCGCGCGACGGCGAGGCGCTGAAGCACCGGACCCACACGATCGAGGTGCTCGGCTTCGGCACGACGCGGTCCCGCGGCGTCAAGTCGGGTTTCGTCATCGATCTCGACGAGGCCGAGGCTGCGATGCGGATCGCCGTCGACCAGGCCGAGCGCATGGCCGAGATGACCGTCGGCAGCGTCATCGTGAACCTCTCCTGCGGGCGGATCAGGAGCGAGGCGTTCTCCGCGAGCGTCGCCGTTCCCGGTTCGACCGTGACGCAGTCCGACATCCAGCGCGTGCTCGCGGCCGGCGGTGCGCATTCTGTGAGCGAAGGCCGGATGGTGGTCCACTCGGTGCCGATCGGCTATTCGCTTGAAGGCCAGCACGGCATCGCGGATCCGGCCGGAATGGTCGCCGAGACGCTCGGCATCGACATGCACGTCGTGACCGCGGACGAGAGCCCGCTGCGGAACCTCGAACTGGCGGTGAACCGCTGCCACCTCGAGGTCGAGACGGTCGTTGCGACGCCCTATGCCTCCGGGCTCGCCACGCTCGTCGACGACGAGGCCGAACTCGGCGTGGCGTGCCTCGATCTCGGCGGCGGCACGACCACGCTCGGCGTCTTCCACGCCGGCCAGTTCGTCTATGCCGACGCGGTGCCGATCGGCGGCAACCACATCACGCTCGATATCGCGCGCGGGCTTTCCACCGGCCTCGCCGACGCGGAGCGGCTGAAGGCCAAGTTCGGATCGGCGCTCCCGTCGAGCTCCGATGACAAGGACATCCTGACGATCCCGCCGGTCGGGGAAGACGAGCGCGACCATCCCAACACCGTTCCGCGCTCGGCGCTGACGCGGATCGTGCGGCCGCGCATCGAGGAGACGCTGGAGATGGCGCGGGACATGCTCGTGCGCTCGGGCTTCGCGGAGCAGGTCGGACGGCGGGTGGTGCTGACCGGTGGCGCCAGTCAGCTGACCGGGCTGACCGAGACCGCGCGCCGCATCCTCGGCCGCAATGTGCGGCTCGGGCGGCCGCTCGGCATTGCCGGGATGCCGGACGCGGCCAAGGGGCCGGCCTTCGCGGCGGCGGTGGGCCTGGTGATCTACCCCCAGGTCGCGAAGATCGAGCAGTTCGACGCGCGCAAGCCGAACTGGATGGCGATGACGGGTACCGACGGCTACCTCGCCCGGATGGGCAGGTGGCTGAGGGACAGTTTCTGACGGAACACCGGAAACGGGATGGCGGCCAAGCCGCTGGTGAACAGGCGGAAGAGGACCAAGCGATGACGATCAATCTGAGAATGCCTGACCTGCAGGAATTGAAGCCGCACATCACGGTGTTCGGCGTCGGCGGCGCCGGCTGCAACGCCGTCAACAACATGATCGAGGCCGGGCTGGAGGGTGTCGAGTTCGTCGTCGCCAACACCGACGCCCAGGCGCTCGCCATGACCAAGGCCGAGCGGCTGATCCAGATGGGCGTCGCCGTCACCGAGGGTCTCGGCGCCGGGTCGCAGCCGGAGATCGGCCGCGCGGCCGCCGAGGAGGCGATCGACGAGATCAACGACCACCTGTCCGGCGCGCACATGGTGTTCATCACCGCCGGGATGGGCGGCGGCACCGGCACTGGCGCGGCGCCCGTGGTGGCCCGCGCCGCGCGCGAGGCGGGCATCCTGACCGTCGGCGTGGTGACCAAGCCGTTCCAGTTCGAGGGCCACCGCCGCATGCGCCTCGCCGAGGCCGGCATCGAGGAGCTGACGAAGCACGTCGACACGCTGATCGTCATCCCGAACCAGAACCTCTTTCGCATCCCCAACGAGAAGACCACCTTCGCCGACGCCTACGCGATGGCCGACGAGGTGCTCTATTCGGGTGTCGCCTGCATCACCGACCTGATGGTCAAGGAAGGCCTCATCAACCTCGACTTCGCGGACGTCCGCTCCGTGATGCGCGAGATGGTCAAGGCCATGATGGGCACCGGCCAGGCGTCGGGCGACAAGCGCGCCGTGGAGGCCGCCGAGAAGGCGATTTCCAACCCGCTGCTCGACGACGTCTGCATGAAGGGCGCGCAGGGCCTGCTGATCTCGATCACCGGCGGCCGCGACATGACGCTCTTCGAAGTGGACGAGGCGGCGAGCCGGGTCCGCGAGGAGGTCGACGGCGATGCCAACATCATCTTCGGTGCGACCTTCGACGAGAGCCTCGAGGGCATGATCCGCGTCTCGGTCGTCGCCACCGGCATCGACCAGGCCCAGCGCGCCCAGCAGCAGCAGCCTCCGGCGGAAGCCGGCATCGCCGAACTGCAGCGGCGGCTTCGCTCCGTCGCCCAGCCGGCCGCGGCAGCCCAGCCGCGCGAGGCCGCAACCGGCTACGCCCTCGACAGCCTGGAGGAGGAGCTCGCCTCCGCCAATCTCCGGGCGCTGCCCACGGCACCGCAGCCGGCCCGCGCGGCGGCACCGCAGCGTCAGGCGGATTCCGGCGTGCGCATCGGGCCGTTCCGTCCCGACCCGTCGCTCGCCGGAGCCCGGGCCGCCGAAGTGGAGCACGAGGCGAGCATGGCCGCGGAAACCAGCCAGCACGTCGCCGCGCCGTTCATTCCGCCGGCCGCCGAGCGCCCCGAAGAGGTTCAGCCGCGCATGCCGCGCGTCGAGGACTTCCCGGCGGTCGCCCAGCGCGCGCAGCGTCCGCAGCCCGTCCATGCGGAGGAAGAGCGCCGGCCGCGCGGCCTGCTCGCCCGGATCACGCACGGGCTCGCCAAGCGCGACGACGACGGCGATAATGGCCAGCCGGCGGCGCCCGCGCGGCCCAGCCT
>JAEZEK010000104.1 GCA_023417735.1 Pseudomonadota bacterium
TCGCCCCGGCTCATCGGGATGAGGTGCGGCGTGAAGTTCACCACCACCGCGCTTCCCGCCTTCGCGCCGATCTCCTGCTCGATCTCGGGCGCGTGGCGGTGCTTGCCGATCGAATAGGGTGAGAGCCCCTCTCCCGCCTCGCAGAAGAGCGTGTTCTGCTTCAGGCCGCGCCCCGCGCCCGACACGCCGGACTTCGCGTCGATGATGATCTCCGAGGCGTCGACGAGCTTCGCCTCGACGATCGGCAGCAGTGCGAGCAGCGCGGCCGTCGGATAGCAGCCCGGGCAGGCGATCAGCCGAGCATCGCGGATCGCGCCCCGGTAATGCTCGGTGAGCCCGTAGACCGCCTCGCCCTGCAGATCCGGCGCGCGATGCTCGTGGCCGTACCACTCGGCGTAGACGGACCTGTCCCGCAGCCGGAAGTCGGCCGACATGTCGATCATCTTCAGGCGCGGGTTCTCGCCGAGGACCGCCGCCGTGATCTCCTGCGTCGTGCCGTGCGGCAGGCCGCAGAACGCCGCGTCGAGGCCGGACCAGTCGACGTCCTCCCACTTCAGGAGGTCCGGCAGGTCGAGCATCGAGAGATGCGGGAAGACCTCGCCGATCGGCCTGCCGGCATGGGTATTCGCCGTCAGCGCGACGATCTCGACGTTCGGGTGGCGCACGCCCAGGCGGACGAGGTCCGCCCCCGTGTAGCCGGAGGCTCCGAGTACGGCGATCCTGATCCTGTCCATGACGTCTCCCTGGGGGTCCGGGGCGCGGACTTAGCGCCTCGGCCCGCGTGAGTAAACGCCGGCCCGGCCGGCCGAGCCGTCGCGCGGCCCGCGCAATGCCGATTCGCAGCCTCTGTCGCCCCGGCTTCCATTGTGGCGCGCACGGTGTTCGGTTAGCCGTGTGCGCGGCCGGCCCGCCCTGGTCCGGTTCGTTCGGCGGGAGGATAATGCGAAATGGCGGTGCGGCTCTACGAACTCTGCGGCGCGGACCGGCGCCTGCTCTTCAGCCCGTATTGCTGGCGGGTCCGGTTCGCCCTGGCCCACAAGGGCGTGTCGCACGAGAGCGTTCCGACCGCCTTCACCGAGGTCGAGAAGGTCGGCGGGGGCGCGTTCCGGAGCGTTCCCGTGCTCGAGGAGGACGGCCGCCTCCTTGGCGAATCGTTCGACATCGCCCTGCACCTGGAGGCCGGGCATCCCGACCGCCCGGCCTTGTTCGGAGACGGCGGTGCGGTGGCGGCCGCCCGCTTCGTTGAGGGCTGGTCGATGTTCCAGCTGCACCCGGCGATCGCGCCGATGATCATCAGCCGGATTCATGATCTGCTCGCGCCCGCGGATCAGGCCTATTTCCGCGGGAGCCGGGAGGCGCGGTACCGCACGACGCTGGAAGCGTTCACGACGGGGGTGGACGCCAACCGCGAGGCCTTCGCCAGGGCGCTGGCGCCGGTCCGCCATGCCTTGGCGCGGCACGAATGGCTGGGCGGCGCGGAGCCGCGCTACGCCGACCACGTCGTGCTCGGGTCGCTGATGTGGCTCTACACGATCCATGGCGATCTGCCGCTCGCCGCAGACGACCCGGTCCTCAGCTGGTTCGGGCGCGGTCTCGACCTCTATGGCGGGATCGGGCGCGCGACGGTGACGGCGCGTTCGGGCTGACCGGCGCGCTTTCCGGCGGCTCCCCCGGCGCGATCCGGCGCACACGGTCCGGCAGGCTGTCGCGGATCGCCTCGGCAAGGGCGGCGAAATGGTCCCGCCGCGGATCGGTCGCGCGGAAGGCGATGCCGATCGTCCGGCGTGCGCGCGGATCGTCGATCGCGGTATAGGCGATGAGCCCGCCGAAGGTTTCGCTCGGATCGACCGCGAGCGCCGGCAGGAGCGAGTAGCCGGCGCCGGCCGCCACCATGTGGCAGAGCGTTTCGAGGCTGGTCGCGTGCAGCGCCACGCGCACCTCCCCGGCATGGCAGAGCGCGAGCGCCTGGTCGCGCAGGCAGTGCCCCTCCTCCAGCAGGAGCAGGTCGGAGCGATCGAGCCGGTCCATGTCGAGGGCCGCTCCCGCGCCGAGTTCCCGGCCGGCCGGGTGGACGGCGACGAAGGGTTCCTCGAACAGCGGCAGGCTCGCCAGGCCGTCCTCCCGGATCGGCAGCGACACGAGCCCGACATCGGCCTCGCCATCGGCAAGGGCGGTCAGGATGCGCTCGGTCCGGCTCTCGCGCAGGATGAAGTGGACGTCCGGGAAACGGTCCCGGAGCGGCCGCAGGATGTGCGGGAAGAGGTACGGCCCGAGCGTCGCGATCGCGTCCATGCGGAGGTCGCCGCGGAGCCGATCCGACCGGCCGGCGAGGTCGAGGAAGCGGCGTGCGGCGAGCACGAGCTGGCGCGCATGCGGGATGATCCGCTCGCCCTCCGCCGTCACCAGCACCCCGCGCGCCGTCCGTTCGAACAGGACCTGCCCGAGCAGGTCCTCGAGCTTGCGCACCTGCGCGGACAGGGCCGGCTGCGAGACGTGGCACCTCTCCGCCGCCCGGCCGAAATGCCGCTCCTCCGCCACCGCGATGACGTATTCGAGGTCCCGGAGCGAAAGCCGCTGAAGGGACGTCGCCCTCCCCCTCAAAGGAGGCCGAGCTCCGCGAGCGCGCGGCTGAGCGCGGGCGGCAGCCCGTCGGCCTCGCTGCGCGCCGAGCCGAGGTCCGCCGGCGCATCGCGCTGGTCGAGGTAGCGCCAGCCCTGGAA
>JAEZEK010000147.1 GCA_023417735.1 Pseudomonadota bacterium
GTCCCGGACAGGCCCATTTCGTCGAGGCCCAGCGCCTCGCGACGAAACTGATGGGCGACGCGATCGCCGCCAACATGTTCATGGTCGGCTTCGCCTGGCAGCAGGGCGGCATCCCGCTCTCGCGCGCCTCGATCCTGGAGGCCATCCGGATGAACGGCGTCGCCGAGACCTTGAATGTTGCTGCCTTCGAATGGGGCCGGCGCGCCGCCCACGACCTTGCGGCCGTGGAACGGGCCGCCGGGGCCGGGGATGCCGGATTGGCCGAAGACCTGCAGGCGCTCGTCGACCGCCGCGCGGCGTTCCTGGCCGCCTATCAGAATCGCGCCTATGCCGAGCGGTACCGTCAGCACGTCGGCCGCGTTGCCGAGGCGGAGAGGGCGCTCGGCACGGGCGGCACGCCGGTCGCGGAGGCGGTCGCCAGGTCGCTGTTCAAGCTGATGGCGATCAAGGACGAGTACGAGGTTGCGCGGCTCTACACGGACGGCGCCTTCGACCGGCAGCTGTCGGAGACCTTCTCCTCCTGGAACCGGCTCGAGTTCCACCTCGCACCGCCGCTCGTCGCCAGGCGCGATCCGCGGACGGGGCATCTCCGCAAGCAGAGCTACGGGCCGTGGATGATGCGCGCCTTCCGTCTGCTCGCCCCCATGCGCCGCCTGCGCGGCACCTGGATGGACCCGTTCGGCCGGACGGAGGAGCGCCGCTGGGAGCGCGCGCTGCTCGCCGAATACGAGGCGGTCGTCGATACGATCGCCGCGAGGCTGGACGGAAGGAACCAGGAGACGGCCTTGGCTCTCGCCGCCTACCCGCAGAAGATACGCGGATTCGGGCACGTGAAGCAGGCGCAGGCGGAGACTGCCTTGCGGGACCGCGACATGCTGATGGCGCGCTTCCTTGAGGTTCGCGCGCCCGCTTTTGCGGAAGCGGCGGAGTAGGCGATGAGACGCACTTCTGGAATGCTGATCGCCTGCGCGGTTGCGGCGACCGCGCCGGCCGCGGCCGCCCTGGCGGACGATATCACGATCGCCTTGCCCGCCGGCCAGACGGTCGAGCGGACGAAGGTGCGGTATCACTGCGAGGGCATGGCCTCCGTGGACGTCGAATACATCAACGCCGGCGAGAACGCGCTCGCTGTGGTCACGCTGGTCCGCGTGCCGCTCGTCTTCGCCAGCGTCTTGTCGGCTTCCGGGGCGCGTTACGCCGCCGGGCCCTACGTCTGGTGGACGAAGGGCCGGGACGCGGATTTCTACGACCTGCGGCGCGGCGAGGATGGCGAGCCGGTCAGCTGCCGGGAGCAATGACCGCGCGGTCCGCCGCGGCTCACCGGCCGGACGGCGCCGCTAGGCGCTCCCGGTTGCCGGAGGCGACCCCTGCAAGCCTGAGGAGAAACGCTGGACAGTCCGCCCGGTAAGGCCGCTAATCTCGGTTCCCCAGGGAGGGAAGAACCGTGACGATCACACCGGTCATTCTCAGCGGCGGGTCGGGGACCAGGTTGTGGCCGGCCTCCCGCGCCTGCCACCCGAAGCAGTTCCTGACCTTCTCCGGCTCCCGCTCCCTGCTCCAGAACACGCTCCTGCGCTTCCACGACGAGCCCGGCTTCGGAAAGCCGGCGGTTGTTGCGAGCGAGGAGCATCGTTTCCTCGTTGCGGAACAGGCCCGGGCCTGCGGGGTCGAACTCGGCGCGCTGCTGGTGGAGCCGGTCGCGCGCGACACCGCTGCCGCGATCGCCGCCGCCGGATGCTGGCTCGCCCGCAGGGACCCCGACGCGCTGATGCTCGTGATGCCGGCCGATCACCTCATCGACGATCCGGGGACGCTCGGCCACGCCGCCCGGTCGGCCGCTCCCGCGGCGAGGAACGGCTGGCTCGTCACCTTCGGGATCGCGCCGACCTACCCGGAGACGGGCTACGGCTACGTCGAGAAGGGCGAATGCGAGATCGTCCCCGGACTCTGGCGGGCGGCCGCCTTCATCGAGAAACCGGATCGGGAGCTCGCCGAACGTCTCCTTGAAGAGGGCGGCCGGTACTGGAACAGCGGCCTCTTCCTGTTCCAGGCAGCGTCGCTCCTGTCCGAGCTCGAGCGGCATGCCCCGGATGTCCTCGCGGCAGCGGCCGAAAGCGTCGCGGCCGCCGGCGCCGATCTCGATTTCATCCGCCTCGACCGCGCCGCCCTCGAGCGCGCGCCGAGCATCTCGATCGATTTCGCGCTCATGCAGAACTCGGAGCGCGTCGCCGTCGGGCCGGTGGGCGAGATCGGCTGGAGCGACATCGGGTCGTGGGATGCGCTCTATGCCGCCACGCCGAAGGACGCTCAGGGAAACGCCGCCCTCGGGGAGGCGCATTTCGCGGATGCCGCCCGGATCTACGCCTACCTGGCGGACGGGCGCCTTCTCGTGGCGCTCGGGGTCGAGGACCTTGTGGTGGTCTCCACCTCGGATGCGATGCTCGTCGCCAAGCGCGACCGCGTCCACGGGATGAAGGGCATCGTGGACGCGCTGCGTGCACGCCGTCCCGAGCTCGTGGAGAGGAACCGCCGCATGTACCGGCCCTGGGGCCACTACGAATCGCTCGACCAGGGCGAGCGGCACCAAGTGAAGCACATCTGCGTCAAGCCCGGAGGCCGCCTGTCCCTCCAGCGCCATCTTCACCGCGCGGAACACTGGATCGTGGTGAAGGGCACGGCGCGCGTCACGCGCGGCAACGACGTCATGGAGGTCACCGAGAACGAGAGCGTGTACCTGCCGCTCGGCGCCCATCACCGGCTGGAGAACCCGGGGCGGATACCGCTCAGCCTGATCGAGGTGCAGACGGGTTCCTATCTCGGCGACGACGACATCGAGCGCTTCGACGACGTCTACGGGCGGGACTGACGGGCAGGGCGCCTGACGGGTGAGGGCACTCCGGCCGGCGCGCCTCAGTCCGCCTGCTTGATCCGCTCGTGGTGGCGGATCACCTCCTGGATCACGAAGCTCAGGAACTTCTCGGCGAAGTCGGGATCAAGCTTGGCGGACTTCGCCAGGGCGCGGAGCCGGGCAACCTGCTCCTCCTCGCGCTTCGGATCGGCGGGCGGGAGATCGTGCTCGGCCTTGAACTGGCCGACGCGCTGCGTGCACTTGAAGCGTTCGGCGAGAAGGAACACGAGCGCGGCATCGATGTTGTCGATGCTGTCCCGCCACTCCCTGAGCTGGTCCCTGATCTCCGGATCAAGCGTTTCGGTCACTGGCTCTGCCCCTGCTCGTCGCGCTGGCACGCATGGGGCCTCTCTCAGCAGGTTTTGCGTTTCGCGGCAACGGCCACCCGGTTCGCGCTCCGAGCGGTCCGGAGCACTGGGCCGGCGGTCGCAGGAGGAAAGCGGGGGCGGCCATCCCGGCGGATCCGGTCAGATCGCCCGCCCCGCCGCCAGGTATATGCGCGGATCGACCGCTTCGCCGCGCCGGCGCGTCTCGTAGTGGAGATGCGGGCCCGTCGAGCGGCCGGTCGAGCCGACGCGGCCGATCGCTGCGCCGGCAGCGACCTCGTCGCCCTCGCGAACAGAGATCGCCGACAGATGGCCGTAGCGGGTCATGATGCCGTTCGGGTGCGCGATCTCGATGCAGCGTCCGTAGCCGCCCTTCCAGCCGGCGAACACGACCTTGCCGGGCGCCGTCGCATGCACCTGCGTCCCGTGCTCGGCGCGGAAGTCGATGCCGGAATGGAGGGCAGGGCGCCGCAGGAACGGGTCGACCCGATAGCCGAAGCCGCTCGTTACCTCCGCGCCCTTGATGGGCGTGGCGAGCGGAACCGCGGCCACCTTCTTCCTGAGCTTGGCGATCTCGTCGAGCGTCCGCCCGAGCCCCTGGAGGCGGTCGACGAAGTGCATCTCCGCCGGAACGAAGGGCCCGCCAACGCTTGCGCTCGGCGCACCCGGCAATCCGACCCTCGTGAGCACGCCGGACAGGCGGTCGATCTCGGATTCCGATGCAAGGCTGAGGGCGTCGATCGTGGCCACCTGCACCTGCTCGGCGAGGTCGAGCGAGGAGTGGACGTCCTTCAGCACGGGCCGCAGCCTTTCGGCGGCAGGCAGTTCCGGCCCGGTGTCGGCCGGCGAGCGGAACACGGAGCCGGTGATCACGTCCGCCTCGGAGCGTTCGGACGGAGCGTAGGCGAGCGGCGCGCCGCCGGCCTCCCTTGGCGCAGCCGCCGCACCC
>JAEZEK010000268.1 GCA_023417735.1 Pseudomonadota bacterium
CGCATCGCCCACCCGCGCCGCCGGCGCGCCGCCGCCACCGGCGGCGAATCGCGCATTCCGCTCGACGAAGAGACCGCGCGGGCCGTCCGCGCCGCCGGCTTCGAGCTCGACGACGTCCCGCCGCCCGAGCTCGAAATCACGGTGCGGAAGACGGCGAACCTCCACACCGGCGGCACCATCCACGACGTCACGGACGAGGTTCATCCCGAGCTCGTTGCGGCGGCGGTGAAGGCCGCCCGCGCGATCGGCATCCCCGTCACCGGCATCGACCTGCTGGTCCGCTCGCCGCGCGAGCCCTATTATGCCTTCGTCGAGGCGAACGAGCGGCCCGGGCTCGCCAATCACGAGCCGCAGCCGACCGCCGAGCGCTTCGTCGACCTGCTCTTCCCCCTGTCGATGCCGCTCGCGGCGCGACTGGCCGCCGGACCCGACGCACGCCGCTGATGCCCCGCCTCGCGATAGACACGCAGTACCTGCAGGATCGGCTCGAGGCGCTGCTCTCGATTCCGAGCCCGACGGGCTACACGGACGTCGTGGTGCGCGAATGCTGCCGCGAGCTTTCGCGCCTCGGCGTGGCGTACGAGCTGACCCGGCGCGGCGCGATCCGCGCCACGATGCGCGGCCGCAACCGCGGCGCGGGGCGCGCGATCGTCGCCCATGTCGACACGCTCGGTGCCCAGGTGAAGCGGCTGAAGGAGAACGGGCGGCTGGAGCTCGTTCCGATCGGCCACTGGTCGGCGCGCTTCGCGGAAGGCGCGCGCTGCACCATCTTCTCCGAGAACGGCAGCTATCGCGGCAGCATCCTGCCGCTGCTCGCCTCCGGCCACACCTTCAACGAGAAGGTCGACACGCAGCCGACGGGCTGGGAGCATGTCGAGCTCCGCGTCGACGCGCTCGCGCGGTCGCGCGCGGATCTGGAACGCCTCGGCATCGACGTCGGCGACACGATCGCGATCGACCCGCAGCCCGAATTCCTGGCCAACGGCTTCATCGTCTCCCGCCATCTCGACGACAAGGCCGGCGTCGCCGTGCTCTTCGCGGCCATGGAGGCGCTGATCCGCGAACGCGCGGACATCGTCGTGGACACCCACTGGCTCTTCACGATCGCGGAGGAGGTCGGCCTCGGGGCATCGTCGATCCTGGTGCCCGACATCGCCTCGATGGTGACCGTCGACAACGGCACGTCCGCGCCCGGACAGAACTCGTCCGAGTTCGGCGTGACGATCGCCATGGCCGATCAGACCGGCCCGTTCGACTACCACCTCACGCACCAGCTGGTCCGGCTCTGCCGCGAGGAGGACATCCGCTTCACGAAGGACGTCTTCCGCTATTACCGCTCCGATTCCGCCTCAGCACTGGAATCCGGCGCCGACGTGCGGACCGCCCTCATCGCCTTCGGCGTCGACGCCTCGCACGGCTACGAGCGGATCCACATGCACGCGCTGCGCTCCCTGTCGGAACTGCTGACGGCCTACGTCATGAGCCCGCTCGAGGTGCCCCGCGATGCGTTGATCACGGCCGGGCTCAAGGGCTTCCCGACGCTGCCGATGGAAGAGGCGGAGCAGACCCTCACCGGCGACAGCACCGTCGCCGACCCTCAGCCGAACGAGGGCTGAACGTCCCCGGCGGCCTGCCGCAGATCGAGGCGCACCAGGACGACCGAGATGTCGTCGGGCTCGGGCTCGGTGCGGAAGCCGAGCTCCCCGGCCATCTGGAGCATGCTCACATTCTCCTTGAGAACGTGCCCGTAAAGCTCCGGAATTCCTTCGCTCCTGGCATAGGCGATCAGCTTCTTCATGAGCAGCCAGCCCAGCCCCCGCCCCTTCAGGTCGCTGCGCACCATGACGGCGTATTCCGCGCGCTCGCAATCGGGATCGAGGATCAGGCGAGACACGCCGAGGATGTGCGCCTCGTCGGGCGTGAAGGCCACGAAGGCCATCGCGCGCGCGTAGTCCACCTGCGTGAGGCGGGCGACGAATTCCTCGGTGAACTGCTTCCGGTAGGAGAACAGCCGCAGCCTGATGTCGTTCGGGTCGAGGTGCTCGAAGAAGTCCTGATAGAGCCAGGCATCGATCGGCTTCACCGGTCGGACGAAGACCTTGCTGCCGTCGAGGAGCGTCATCGTCTCCGAGAGCTCCTCCGGATAGGGCCGGATGGCGAAGCGGGCGACGCCGTTCCTCGCACCGCCCTCCACGGCGCGGGCCGTCATGCGCGCGTCGACGGCGACGACGCCGGAGGCATCGGCAAGCAGCGGGTTGATGTCGAGCTCCCGCAGCGCCGGGAAGTCGATCGCAAGTTGCGAAACCTTCACCAGCACGTCGGCGACTGACTCGATGTCGGCCGGCGGCACGTCGCGGTAGCCGTGCAGGAGCTTCATGATCCGCGTGCGGCCCATCAGCTGCAGCGCAAGCTCCCGGTCGAGTGGCGGCAGCGCGATGGCCTTGTCGCCGATCACCTCGACGGCCGTCCCGCCGGCGCCGAAGAGGATGATCGGCCCGAAGGTCGGATCGTCCGCCAGCCCGACGATCAGCTCGATCGCGCGGCGACGCTCCATCATCTCTTCGACCATGAAGCCTTCGACGGTGGCCCCGGGCACCGCGCGCCGCACGGATTCCGCCATCGCGGCCGCCGCCTCGCGGGCCTCCTCCGCGCTCGAGATGTCGAGCCGGACGCCGCCGACATCGGACTTGTGGATAACCTGGGGAGAAACGATCTTCATCGCGCAGCGACGGCCGCGACCGATGATCCGCCCCGCGATCGCCGCCGCCTCTTCCGGCGAGCGTGCCAGTCCCGCATCGACGACCGGGACGTCGTAGGCCGCCAGCACCTCGTGCGCCTTCGGCCAGTTGATGAAGCCTGCTGCCGAAGCGGCCGCCGGGTCGATGATCTCCGCAGCCCGCTCGCGGTCGCGGCGGAAGGTCAGCGTCTCCCGCGGCGGTATGCTGAGAAGCCCCTTCCTGATGCGCGCATAGCGCACGAGCTTCATGTAGGCCTCGACCGCCGCGCCGGGCGTCTCGTAGGTGGGGATTGCGGCTTCCGCGAAGGCGCGGCGGGCGTCCGCCACCCATTCGGATCCCAGCCACACCGTCAGCACCGGCTTGGGCCGCATGGCGTTCCGCCGATGGTCGAGCACCACATCGACGACGGCGGTGGCGGCGCTGATCCCGGTCGTGACGGAGGTCGGGCAATAGAGCACCAGCACGGCGTCCACGCCGGGGTCCGCCATGATCCCCTCCAGCGCGGCGCGATAGCGCTCCGGGCCGGCATCGCCGATGATGTCGACGGGGTTGGCGTGGGACCACGTCGGCGGCAGTCGCGCATCGAGGCGCTCGAAGGTCTCCGGCGCAAGCGATGCGAGCTGGCCTCCGGCCGCCTCGAGGCTGTCCACGGCGAGGATCCCGGCGCCGCCGCCATTGGTCAGGATGCCGAGGCGCTCCCCCTCGAAGGGCGCGATGTGGGTGAGCATCTCCGCCATGCCGAACAGGTCGTCGAGGTCGTCGACCCGGAGCACGCCGGCGCGCTCGAGCACCGCGTCATAGACGGCGTCCGAGCCGGCCATCGCCCCGGTATGCGTGCGCGCGGCCTGCACGCCCGCCTTGGCGCGCGCCGCCTTGATCGCCACGACCGGCTTGATG
>JAEZEK010000181.1 GCA_023417735.1 Pseudomonadota bacterium
CCGGCTGCGGGCGCCCGCGCGCGCCCGCCTGACCGGTCCAGAGCGGGCTGAAATCGGCAACGCCGAGCTTCTCGGCCGCCGCGCGAAGCGGTGCGGTGAAGCTCGCGGCGAACGGGAACGTCGGCGCGTCCTCGCTGATCGGGCCGAGGTCCCGGACGATCCGGTTCCTGAGGCCGCGTGCCGGGCGCCCGGTGAAGACGTTGGTGAGCACGCTCTCGTCTTCGGCCGATGTCCGCAGTGCTTCGCGGTGCATCGGCGAGATCCGCGCCTCCGGCGTGTGCAGATAGGCGGTGCCGATCTGCACGGCGGACGCGCCGAGCGCGAACGCGGCGGCGATGCCGCGCCCGTCGGCGATGCCGCCCGCCGCGATCACCGGCACATCGACGGCGTCCACGATCTGCGGCACGAGGGCCATGGTGCCGACCTGCGCTGAGACGTCGTCGGCGAGGAACATGCCGCGATGGCCGCCGGCTTCGGCGCCCTGGGCGATGATGGCGTCCACGCCGCGCTCGGCCAGCCAGCGCGCCTCGGCGACCGTGGTCGCAGAGCTCAGCACCCTGGCGCCGGTCGACCGGGTGCGGGCAAGGAGGTCGTCCGCCGGCAGCCCGAAATGAAAGCTCACGACCTTCGGCCGGATTTCCTCCACCAGCCGGCAGAAGGCTTCGTCGTAGGGCGCACGACCGGCGGAAAGCTCGGCCGGCGGCTCCAGATCCAGTTCCGCATAATACGGCGCGAGCCGCGCCCGCCAGCGCTCGGCCGCACCTTCCGCGGGATGGAGCACGGGATGGCAGAAGAAGTTCATCGCGAAGCCGCGATTCGTCGCGGCACGGATTCGCTCCACCTCGCCGCGGGCGCCCTCGACCGTCAGCATCGCACAGGGGATCGATCCGAGCGCGCCGGCGGCCGAGACCGCCGCCGCCATGTCCCAGCCCTGCGCGCCGGCCATCGGCGCCTGGACGAGCGGAAGCTCGATCTCCAGGAGATCGAGAAGCCGGGAGGAAGGCCAATCATCGCGGGGCATGACGAAACTCAAGATTGAGACGAATGCAGTCTAATTCGCCGTTGCGGAGACGGCCAAGCCGATCTTAGCCCGTTTTCGCTCCCGCGAGGACAGCGAGGAAGGGTCGTCCGTAAGTTGCGAGCTTCTTCGCGCCGACGCCGTGCACGGCGGCGAGCGCGTCGAGCGTCTGCGGCCGTGCCTCCGCCAGCGCGATGAGGGTGCGGTCGGGGAAGATCACGTAAGCGGGCACGTTGGCAGCCTGCGCCAGCTCGCGTCGGAGCCGCTTCAGGCGCTCGAGGAGTTCGGCATCGGCCTCGCTGGTCAGCGGCGGGGCGGCGCGGCGTTCCCTTCGGGAAGCGACGAGGACCGCATCCTTGCGGCGTGCGAAGGTGCTGCGGCCGAAGAGGACGTTCCGGCCCGTTTCGGTCACGCGCCAGGTGCCGTAGCCGCCGAAATCCGGCTCGATGTGGCCGGCGGCGTAGAGTTGCCGGAAGAGTGCGCGCCACTCGTTCTTCGGGCCGTCCGCGCCGACGCCGAAGGTCTGGAGCCGGTCGTGGCCGTGGCGGGCGATCGCCTCCGTCGCCTCGCCCGTCAGCAGGCTGACGAGGTGCTCGGTCCCGAACCGTTCGCCGGTGCGGGCGATTGCGGAGAGCGCTTTCCGTGCCGCCGTCGTGGCGTCCTCGGGTGCGGCGCCCGAGAGGCAGAGGTCGCAATTGCCGCAGGCTCCGCTCGTTTCGCCGAAATAGGCAAGCAGCGTCTGCCGCCGGCAGGCGGGCGCCTCGCAGAGCGCGAGCAGCGCGTTGAGCCGCTGCCGCTCCAGCCGCTTCTGCTCCTCGCCGGCGGTGCTTTTCTCGATCTGCTGGCGCCTCAGCCGCAGGTCGTCCATGCCGAACAGGGTCAGTGTGTCGGCCGGCAGACCGTCCCGTCCGGCTCGGCCGATTTCCTGATAGTAGGCCTCGATGGACTTCGGCAGGTCGGCATGGGCGACGAAGCGCACGTCCGGCTTGTCGATGCCCATGCCGAAGGCCACGGTGGCCACCGCCACCACGCCGTCGTCGCGCTGGAAGCGGTCCTGCGCCGCCTGCCGCGCCTCCGGCTCCAGGCCGGCATGGTAGGCGACGGCATCGTGGCCGTCGGCCCGCAGCCTTGCGGCGAAGTCCACCGTCCGCTTGCGCGAGGCGCAATAGACGATGCCGGATTGGCCGCGATGCGCGGCAAGGAAGTCGGCGATCTGGCGGGGCGCCGAGCGCTTCGGCTGGAAGGCCAGCGTGAGGTTCGGGCGGTCGAAGCCGTGGACGAAGACCTGCGGCTCGCCATCGAAGAGCCGCGCGACGATGTCCGTGCGCGTCATGGCGTCGGCAGTGGCGGTGAGCGCCAGGAGCGGCGGCGAGCCGAGCCGGCGGCGGAGCGCGCCGAGCTGCAGATAATCGGGCCGGAAGTCGTGGCCCCATTGCGAGACGCAATGGGCCTCGTCGACCGCGATCCGCGTCAGCCCGATCCGGGCGAGGCGCTCCTGCAGCCCGGGCGAGGCGAGGCGCTCCGGCGCGGCATAGAGGAGGCGCAGCCGGCCCGCCGCGGCTTCCTCGAGCGCCGCCACGTTTGCCTCGTGCGCGTTTGCGGAGGACAGCGATGCGGCCGGCACGCCGAGCGCCTGCATCGCCGCCACCTGGTCGCGCATCAGCGCGATGAGGGGCGAGACGACGAGCGTCAGCCCGCCCTCCACGACCGCCGGGAGCTGGTAGCAGAGCGACTTGCCGGCGCCGGTCGGCATGACAGCCAGCACGTCCGCCCGGGAGAGCACCGCGGCGACCACCTCGTCCTGTCCGGGGCGGAGGCGGGAAAAGCCGAAGACGTCGCGGATGGCGCGGTCGAGGGGTTCTCGGCTCACGGTCGGGGGCTCCACGTCTGCGCTGGTGAGCCGTTTCGGCGGTCAGAGACCGGAGGCGGCAAGGAAGGCGCGGTACTCGGCCGAATGATCGCCGTCATGGCTGGCCCTTCCCGGTTTCGTCAGATGACCCTTCCGCGGCGGTATGTAGCTGTAGATCGTTCGCTCCGGCTCCTCGCGCCACGTGAGATTGAAGGCTGCGAACCTCGGGAAGAACTGCATCGCCGAATAGGGGAGGTGGTCGTGCACCCACCAGGCGAGCGCTTCCCAGTGCTCCGTCCGTTCGTAGTACGGAATGAAGGCGTTCACGATGATGCAGGCCGTGGCACCCATCCTGCCATCGGGGTCGCGCCGGTCCCAGATGTGTCCGGCGTAGTTGCTCTCGTTGCGGGCGCAATTGTGTCCGCGCTCGTTGCCGATCCGGTTCACCTCCGGCGAGCGATAGGCCGAGCGGATCGAGACCCGCCCGAAGCGCGCGGCGAGCGGTTCCAGGAGCTCCGTGCAAAGCATACGTCCCGCCGCGATGGCGAGGTCGGGATCGTCGGGGATGTTCGGAATCCCGTAGAACGACGCCACTTCCGCATGGAGGAAGTCGCGCATGAAGAAGGAGGGCGACAGCCTGACCCTGCCGAGCTCTTCGAGGGACCGGACCGTTCTCGGCTTCCGCATCAAAGGAGCTTGACCGACTCCGAAGCCGCCCGCCAGACCTGCCGTCGCGCGGCGTGCCGCTGCCCCGGATCGAGCGGCAACGGTCCCTGCCGCTGCACCCAGCGCGCGCTGAACGCGGTGGGCCCGGGTCGCGCTCGGGCGCTCGTCCGGACAGAAGCGGCAATCGACCGGGCGCAGTCGCGTTGCTGGACCAGGCGGCCCGGACGATCTGCCTCAGCCCTTCCCCCCCAGCCTCTCGCCCATCGCCAGCGTCCGCAGCCTCAGCGCGTTCAGCCGGATGAAGCCGGCCGCGTCGCGCTGGTCGTAGGCGCCGCGGTCGTCTTCGAAGGTGACGAGGGCGGCGCTGTAGAGCGAGTTCGGGCTCGCGCGGCCCACCACGATCACGTTGCCCTTGTAGAGCTTCAGCCGGACCGTGCCCTCGACGCGCTCCTGGCTCCTGTCGGCAAGCGCCTGGATCATCTCGCGCTCGGGCGCGAACCAGAAGCCGTTGTAGACGAGCTCCGCATAGCGCGGCATCAGCTCGTCCTTCAGGTGCGCCGCGCCGCGGTCGAGCGTGATCGATTCGATCGCGCGGTGGGCGTGGTAGAGGATCGTCCCGCCCGGCGTCTCGTAGATGCCGCGGCTCTTCATGCCGACGAAGCGGTTCTCGACGAGGTCGACGCGGCCGATGCCGTTGTCGCGGCCGAGATCGTTGAGCGCGGCGAGAAGCGCGGCGGGGCTCATCGCCTTGCCGTCGAGCGAGACGGCGTCGCCCCGCTCGAAGCCGATCTCGACGACGGTCGCCCGGTCCGGCGCCTCCTCCGGCGAGACCGTCCGCATGAAGACGTAGGGCGGCGGCTCCTCGTTCGGGTCCTCCAGCACCTTGCCTTCGGAGGAGGAGTGCAGGAGGTTCGCGTCGACGGAGAACGGCGCCTCGCCGCGCTTGTCCTTGGAGACGAGGATCTGGTTCTTCTCGGCGAAGTCGATCAGGTCGGTGCGCGACTTGAACTCCCATTCCCGCCAGGGCGCGATCACCTTGATGTCGGGATCGAGCGCGTAGGCCGTGAGCTCGAAGCGGACCTGGTCGTTGCCCTTGCCGGTGGCGCCGTGGGCGATGGCGTCGGCGCCCGTCTCGTGGGCGATCTCCACGAGCCGCTTGGCGATGAGCGGACGCGCGATCGAGGTGCCGAGCAGATAGACGCCCTCGTAGAGCGCGTTCATGCGGAACATCGGGAACACGAAGTCGCGGACGAACTCCTCGCGCAGATCCTCGATGTAGATCTCCTTGATGCCGAGCTGCTCGGCCTTGCGGCGCGCCGGCTCCAGCTCCTCGCCCTGGCCGAGGTCGGCGGTGAAGGTGACGACCTCGCAGCCATAGGTGGTCTGCAGCCATTTCAGGATGATCGAGGTATCGAGGCCGCCGGAATAGGCGAGCACGACCTTCTTGATGTCACGCGCCATGGGTCTGTCCGTCAGGGGTCGGGGAGTCGGCCGGCACTATAGTCGGGGCCGGTCCGTGCGCAAGCCGGACAGGCCGCGGCGGAGCGCCCGCCCGGCGCGGGCGAGCGCTGCTTCAGCGCCGGTGTCGAATCCCCTCGGCAGGCCGATGAGGAGGAGGCGCCAGAAGACGACCATGACGACGAGCACGATCGCCCAGGAGAGCAGGACATCGGACAGGAAATGCCCGCCCATTGCGAGCCGCCCATAGGACACGACAGCCGCGAAGAGAAGGGTGCCGACGAGCACAACGCGCCGCCAGGCGGGCGGGGCGATGAAGACCAGCGCCACGACGAAGAAGGCGGATGCGCCCTCGCCGGACACGAACGAGCAGTTGGTGCCGCAGGCCTGCGACAGATGCCAGACGGGCGTGAAGTCTGCCGTGCCGCCGAACTCGAGGACGTCGCGCGGCCGTGCCCGGCCCCAGTGCTCCTTCAGGAGGGCGTTGACGATCAGCCCCGGGCCGACGGCATAGGTGGCGAGCACGAAGAGGGTCGTGCGCGGCCGGACGAGCAAACGGCTCTCCGGAAAGGCGAGCTTCACGAGAAGCGGCAGGAAGACGAGGAGGGCGATGAGGATCTGGACTGCGACCCCCACCTTCCGCAGCGTCCGTATCGCGGATGAGGTCGCAGCGGAAAAGCCGCTGGCTTCGGCGTAGAAGAGCCGGGACGCCGCGAGGTCGAGCGCAGGGAAGAGCAAGAACGGCAGGGAGACGGCCACCATCGCGCCGAAGGCGGCGAGGATCGGGTGACGGCGGACGGCTGAGGAAAGGGCCGCGAGATGCTGACCGGGCCAATGGCTGCGAGACGTCATGCGCGGACGGCTTAGCGGCCCGAGCACGGTTAGGCCAGCCGCCATCGGCCCGGCTCAGAACGGCGTGCGGCTGCGCATCGCCGCGGCGAGCGTGCCGTCGTCGAGATAATCGAGCTCGCCGCCGACCGGCACGCCGTGCGCGAGGCGGGTCACGCGGGCTGCGGTGCCGGCGAGCTGGTCGGTGATGTAATGCGCGGTGGTCTGGCCCTCGACGGTGGCGTTGACCGCGAGCACCACCTCCTCGATCCCGCCCCCCGCGACGCGTGCGACGAGGCCGACGATGTTGAGGTCATCCGGCCCGATCCCGTCGAGCGGCGAAAGCGTACCGCCGAGCACGTGATAGCGCCCGCGCGTGGCGGCGGCGCGTTCCAGCGCCCAGAGATCGCCGACGTCCTCGACCACGACGAGGGTCGTGGGGTCGCGGCCCGGGTCGGCGCAGATCGAACAGGGGTCGCGGGTATCGACATTGCCGCAGGCGGAGCAGACCTTGACCGCGGCTGCGGCCTCCGCCGTCGCCCGCGCGAGCGGCTCGAGCAGGCTTTCCCGATGCTTCATCAAGTGGAGCGCGGCGCGCCGGGCGGAGCGGGGCCCGAGCCCCGGCAGCCGTGCCAGAAGCTGGATGAGCCGCTCGATCTCCGGCCCGACGGTGGAACGCTTCATGTGCTCGGAGCGGCCTGCCTCAGAACGGGAGCTTCAGCCCGGCCGGCAGCGACAGGCCGGAGGTGAGCTCGCCCATCTTGGCCTCGGCGGCACGGTCGGCCTTGGTCCGGGCGTCGGTCGCCGCCGCGACGACCAGGTCCTCGAGCACCTCGATCTCGTCCGCCTTGGCGAGCGAGGGGTCGATCTTCACGCCCTTCACCTGGCCCTTGCCGTCGACGGTGACGGTCACGAGGCCGCCGCCGGCGGATCCGGCGATCTCCATCTCGGAGATCTCCTGCTGCAGGCTGCCGAGCCGGTCCTGCAGCTCCTTTGCCTGCTTCATCATTCCCATCAGGTCTTTCACGGTCACGTCTCCTCGATCAGTCGTCATCCGGGTCGGAACGCTCGTCGGGCGGCGCGAGGTCCGGCGCCACCCGGCGGTCGCGGACCGCGACGATCTCGGCTCCGGGAAAGCGCGCGAGCACGGCCTGCACCAGCGGCTCGCTCTGGACCTCCTCCAGCGCGGGCGCCTTCCGGCGCTCGCGGGCCTCGTGGAGCGTGTCGGCGCCGTCCTCCTGGCCGACGACGACCACCCATCGCGTTCCGGTCCAATCGCGCAGCCGGTTGGTCAGGCGCTGCGGCAGGTCCGGCTCGGCATCCGGGGTGAGCGCGATCTCGATGCGCCCCGGCTCCATCTTGACCGGGCGGACCTGGCGCTCCAGCGCGAAGACCAGGAGGCGGTCGCGCTCGGCATGGGCGAGCGCGACGATGTCCTCGAAGCGCTCCAGCACCGGGCCGGCCGGCGGGGGAGCGGATTCAGGCGGAGGAACGGCCGGCTCGGGATCCGGGTTTCTCACCGCCTGCAGCAGGGGTGCGCGCGCGGATTGCGCGGCGGGCTGGCCGGCCGTACGCAGGGACACCTGCTGCGTCGGGGCCGGCGGTATCGCCGGC
>JAEZEK010000196.1 GCA_023417735.1 Pseudomonadota bacterium
GTGCTGGGCGGCCTGCCGCGCTGGATCCGGCCGACGCTGATGACCTTCTCGGGCGTGGCCTCGAACTTCGCCGGCGTGCCCTTGGCCTTCGCCTTCCTCGCCACGCTGGGCCGCACCGGCCTCGTCACGGCTCTCCTGGCCAACGTCTTCGGCCTCAACATCTACCGCGCCGGCTTCAACCTGCTGAGCTTCTGGGGCCTCACCCTCACCTATCTCTACTTCCAGATCCCACTCATGGTGCTGATGCTCACCCCGGCGCTGGACGGTCTGAAGAAGGAGTGGCGCGAGGCGGCCGAGATCCTCGGCGCTGGCACCGGCCAGTACTGGCGCATGGTGGCGTTCCCGCTGCTCTGGCCCAGCCTCCTGGGCCCCACGCTCCTGCTGTTCGCCACCGCCTTCGGCGCCATCGCCACGGCCTATGCGCTCCCCGGCAGCTCGCTCAACATCGTCACCATCCTGCTCTACGCCCAGATCCGCGGCGACGTGCTGCACGACCAGAATCTCGGCTACGCGCTCGCGCTCGGCATGATCCTCATCACGGGGCTCTCGAACGGCGCCTACATCTGGCTGCGGGCACGCTCCGAGCGGTGGCTGCGATGAAGGGCGCGCGCATCGGCCCCTGGATCGCGATCGCGATCGGCGCCCTCTATTTCATCGTGCCGCTGATCGCGACGCTGGAATTCTCCATGCGCATCCGGCGCGGCGAGTACACGTTCGACGCCTACCGCATCGTCTTCGCCGACCCGCGCTTCCAGGCGAGCTTCCTCTATTCGACCGCGCTCGCCTTCGCCACGATCGCGATCGGCATCCTGCTCGTCGTGCCGACCGCCTACTGGATCCGGCTGAAGCTGCCGAAGCTGCGCCCGCTCGTCGAGTTCATCACCCTGCTGCCGCTGGTCATCCCGGCGATCGTCATCGTCTTCGGCTATCTCCGGCTCTACAATTCGTCGTCCTGGCTGCCCTTCACCGCGAGCGCGCGGGCGACCGACCTGCTCCTCACCTTCAGCTACGTCACGCTCGCGCTGCCCTACATGTACCGGGCCGTCGACACCGGCCTGCGCTCCATCGACGTGCGCACGCTCACGGAAGCGGCGGAGAGCCTCGGCGCCGGCTGGGGCACGATCCTGTTCCGGATCATCCTGCCCAACGTGCGCTCGGCCGTGCTCTCCGGCGCCTTCCTGACCTTCGCCATCGTGATCGGCGAGTTCACGATGGCGAGCCTCCTCAACCGGCCGGCCTTCGGACCCTATCTCCAACTCATCGGCGCGAACCGCGCCTACGAGCCGGCCGCGCTGGCGATCATCGCCTTCATCGTCACCTGGGCCTGCATGGGCCTCATCCAGATCTTCGGACGGTCGCGCCACATGGCGGCGCCCGGCAAGCGTTAGGGAGCCGGAATGGCCTTTCTGGAGCTTCAGCACCTGCAGAAGGCGTTCGGCACGCAGATCGTCGTGCAGAGCATGGATCTCGCCATCGAGCGCGGCGAGTTCATCTCCTTCCTCGGCCCGTCCGGCTGCGGCAAGACGACGACGCTCAGGATGGTGGCGGGCTTCGAGCAGCCGACCGCCGGGACGGTCCGCATCGAGGGGCGCGACGTCACCGACCTCCGGCCGAACCAGCGCAAGATCGGCATGGTGTTCCAGTCCTACGCGCTGTTCCCCAACATGACGGTCGCCGAGAACGTCGGCTTCGGCATGAAGATCGCGCGGCGCCCGGGCGCGGAGATCAGGCCGCGGGTGGCCGAGATGCTCGAGCTCGTCAAGCTGCCGCAGCTCGCCGACCGCTACCCCTACCAGCTCTCGGGCGGCCAGCAGCAGCGCGTCGCGCTCGCCCGCGCGCTCGCCGTCAAGCCGAAGCTCCTCCTCCTCGACGAGCCGCTCTCCGCGCTCGACGCCAAGATCCGCGTCTCGCTGCGCGAGGAGATCCGCGCGCTCCAGCGCGAGCTCGGCATCACCACCATCTACGTCACGCACGACCAGGAGGAGGCGCTCGCCATCTCCGACCGCATCTGCGTGATGAGCAACGGCCGGATCGAGCAGATCGGCACGCCGTTCGAGATCTACAATTATCCGCGCACCCGCTTCGTCGCCTCGTTCGTCGGCACCCTCAACCTCCTCGAAGGCCGGATTCTCGATCCCGCGGCGGGGCGGATCGCCGTCGACGGTCAGGAGATCGCCGCCGCGGCGGGCCTCAACGGCGCGAGCGCCGGCGACACCCGGCTCGTCGCGCTGCGGCCCGAGGCGCTCTCGCTGCGCAACGGGGACCCGGACGCGAACCGGCTGCAGGGCACGATCGAGGAGGTGAGCTTCCTCGGCTCGGTCGTGCGGGTCCGGGTCGGCTTCGGCGCGAGCTCGATCTCGCTCGACATGTTCAACAATCCCGGCGCGCCGCCGCCGGAGCGCGGCACGCCGGTCACGGTCAGCTTCGCGCGGCAGGACCTCGTCGTCCTGGAGGCGCAGTAGGCGGCCGCGCCGGCCTCAGCCCGCGTGCCCGTAAAGCCTACCGGCCGAGGCTCCAGCCGAGCAGGACGAGGAGCAGGAACCCGATCCCGACCAGTCCGCCGATGAACACGACGCGCTGCCACTTCCGGCGCAGGACGATCTCGCCCTGGCTCGCCTCCTCGGCCGAGTAGGAGCGTGCAGGACCGCCGGGCGGGTCGGCCTTCCCGGGTGCGGGTTCGCGCTGGTCCGGCATCGGGCTTCTCCTTTCCTGCGGTGTGCTCCAGGGGCCGGGGGCCGTCCCGTGCCGCCGCCGCGGACGGGCCGGTCTAGTTCCCGCCCGTTTCCCTGACCGCCCGGATCGTGGCCGGCAGATTGTGCCAGTTCGGCCTGTTGGCGAAGCGCGACCGCGCGAACCCGGCCAGCGCCGCGATCTCCCGGTCGGTGAGGGATTGCGCGAAGCCCGGCATGGCGCGCTCCGCCTCGGCGGCCGGCGGCACGATGCCGTGGAGCACGATGTGGAGGAAGTTTCGGGCGTCCGGCCCGGTGATGCTCGAGCTGAAGGCGAGCGGGGCGGGCCGGGGGGCGGGCGCGTCGTCGCCCTGATAATGGCAGCTCACGCAGGATTCGATGAAGATGCGCTCGCCCTCCTGGATCTCGGTCGGGCGGTCGGCGCTGATCGCCGGCCCGGTGCCGGCCTGCGCGTCGGGCCCGAATTCGCGCGCCGCCGCGAAGGCCGCCGCGCGCTCCATCGTGGTC
>JAEZEK010000301.1 GCA_023417735.1 Pseudomonadota bacterium
AGGTCGAGGCGGCCATTGTCGAAGGCGCGGCGCGTGAACTCGCCGGGACCCGCCATGCGCAGTCCCGGCATGCCGGCGAGCGCGTCGAGGATCGCGCGCACGACCGCCGCCCCGCCATGGCACTGAAGCTCCAGCACGTCCTCGCCGGTGAAGCTCCCGGGCGCCGGCATGTAGATCGCCAGGCCGCGGTCGATCGTCTCCCCGGTTGCGGGGTGCCGGATCGTGCGGAGCGCCGCGGAACGCGCCGGCGGCAGGCCGCCCAGCATCGCTCCGGCGACGTGGCGGACGGCGGGGCCGGAGATCCGCACGACGGCGACCCCCGCCGGCGGGGCGCCGCTCGACAAGGCATAGATCGTGTCCATCTAAGTCCTGGTCATCTCCCTGTCTTCGTCATTTCCTGTGCCGGCCGACATGAACCGTCTCTCCACCGCGTCCAGCCCGTACCTCCTGCAGCACGCCGGTAACCCGGTCGAGTGGTGGCAATGGTCGCCGGAGGCCTTCGCCGAGGCGCGCTCGCGCAACGTCCCGGTCCACCTCTCGATCGGCTACGCGGCATGCCACTGGTGCCACGTCATGGCGGCGGAAAGCTTCAGCGATGCGGACACCGCCGCGCTTCTGAACCGCGCCTTCGTGAACATCAAGGTCGATCGCGAGGAACGGCCGGACGTGGACCAGATCTACATGCGGGCCCTCCAGGCGATGGGCCAGCAGGGCGGCTGGCCGCTCACGATGTTTCTCTCGCCAGACGGCGAGCCGTTCTGGGGCGGGACCTATTTCCCGCCCGAGCCGCGCTGGGGCCGCCCGAGCTTCCGGCAGGTCGCCACGTCCGTCTCGCAGGCCTGGGCCTCCGGCGATCCGTCGATCGCGCACAACCGCACCACGCTCGTCCGCCACCTCAAGCGCGGCGCGCCGGGCGACGGCGCCGTTCCGCTCGACGGGCATCTGCTCGACCGGGCGGCGGCGACGATCCTCTCGATCTGGGACGGCGAGCGCGGCTCCTTCCGCGGCGCCCCGAAATTCCCGAACGCGCCCGTGCTGGACCTCCTGTGGCGCGCGGCGATCCGCACCGGATCGGCGGAGGGGCGGCAGGCCGTCCTCACCACGCTGCGCTTCCTCTGCCAGGGCGGCATCTACGACCATGTCGGCGGCGGCATCGCGCGCTACTCCGTCGATGCCGACTGGCTCGTCCCCCATTTCGAGAAGATGCTCTACGACAACGGCCAGTTCCTCACCGGCCTGTCACTGGCCTTCGCCGCGGCGCCCGATCCGCTGTTCCGGGCCCGGATCGAGGAGACGGTGGACTGGCTCGCGCGCGAGATGCGGCTCCCCGGCGGCGCGTTCGCCTCGAGCCTCGACGCCGACACCGAGCACGAGGAAGGCCTCACCTACGTCTGGACGGCCGAGGAGATCGAGCGGGTCCTGGGCAGCGACGAAGCGCCATTCCTCGGAGCGGCCTACGGCGTGACGCGCCACGGCAACTGGGAAGGCAAGGTCATCCTGAACCGGCTGGCGGACGAGAGCCGCGGCTGGCTCGGCGCGGAGACGGAGGAGAAGCTCCGTGCGATGCGGGCGAAGCTCCTAGAGGCCCGCGGCGCGCGGCCCCAGCCAGGCCGCGACGACAAGGTCCTCGCCGACTGGAACGGCACGGCCATCCAGGGCCTCGCGGCGGCGGGGATGGCGCTCGGCCGCCCGGACCATCTCGACCTCGCCGAGGGCGCCTACCGCTTCGTCCGGGACGGCATGGCGCAGGCGGGCATGCTCGGGCATTCCCGGCGCGGCGGGACGCTGGTCCATCCCGGCATGGCGACGGACCACGCCCAGATGATCGCCGCCGCCATCGCCCTCCTCGCCGCCCGCCACGACGCCGCATTCCTCGCCGATGCGATCGGCTGGTTCGAAACGCTGGAGCGCCATTACCTGGATCCCGACCGGGGCACGTACTTCCTCACCGCCGACACGGCGGAGCCGCTCGTGACGCGGCCGACCTCGGATTCCGACGAGGCGCTGCCCGCGGCGAACGGCGTCATGGCCCGGAACTGCGCGTTCCTCCACCTCTTGACCGGCGAGGACCGTTTCGCCCGGCGCGCCGAGGCGATCGCGCGCGATGCGGCCGGGCGGATCGCAGGCGACGTCGTCGCCACGGCGAGCATCCAGGCGGGCGTCGACACGATGCTCCGCGGCCGGCTCGTCGCCGTGAGCGGAAACGGGCCGGCGGCGGACGAACTCCTGCGCGCGGCCCTCGCCGAAGGCGATCCGGCCGCGCTCGTGCTCCGCCTCCAGGCCGGCACGGAGGTCCTGCCGCCGGGCCTCGCGGGAAAGCCGATCACCGACGGCCCGGCGCTCTACGTCTGCACGGCGCGGGCCTGCTCCGCGCCCGCGCACCACGCCGCGGAAGCGGCAGCGCTCCTGGCGGAGACGCGCCGGACGGGCGCCTAGACGTTCATGGAATCGAAGAAGTCGGAGTTCGATTTCGTCTGCTTCAGCTTGTCGAGCAGGAACTCGATGGCGTCCACGACACCCATCGAGGAAAGGATGCGGCGCAGCACGAAGACCTTCTGGAGCTCGGCGCGCGGCACCAGGAGCTCCTCCTTCCGGGTGCCGGACTTCAGGATGTCCATGGACGGGAACACGCGCTTGTCGGCGACCTTGCGGTCGAGCACGATCTCCGAATTGCCGGTGCCCTTGAACTCCTCGAAGATCACCTCGTCCATGCGGCTGCCGGTGTCGATCAGCGCGGTGGCGATGATCGTCAGCGAGCCGCCGAACTCGATGTTGCGCGCGGCGCCGAAGAAGCGCTTCGGCCGCTGCAGCGCGTTGGCGTCCACGCCGCCGGTCAGCACCTTGCCGGAGGACGGGACGACGGTGTTGTAGGCGCGGCCGAGGCGGGTGATCGAATCGAGCAGGATGACGACGTCGCGGCCGTGCTCGACGAGCCGCTTCGCCTTCTCGATCACCTTCTCGGCGCCCTGGACGTGGCGCACCGCCGGCTCGTCGAATGTGGACGAGATCACCTCGCCGCGCACCGTGCGCTGCATGTCCGTCACCTCCTCGGGCCGCTCGTCGATGAGCAGCACGATCAGGTAGCAGTCCGGGTGGTTGGTGGTGATCGAGCGCGCGATGTTCTGCAGGAGGACGGTCTTGCCGGTCCTCGGCGGGGCGACGATGAGCGCGCGCTGGCCCTTGCCGAGCGGCGCGATGAGGTCGATGACGCGCGCCGAATGGTCCTTGATGGTCGGGTCGTGCAGTTCCATCTGGAACCGCTCGTCCGGGTAGAGCGGCGTCAAATTGTCGAAATGGACCTTGTGCCGCGCCTTGTCCGGATCCTCGAAATTGATCGTGTTGACCTTGAGCAGCGCGAAATAGCGCTCGCCTTCCTTGGGGCTGCGGATCTCGCCCTCGACGGTGTCGCCCGTGCGCAGCGAGAAGCGGCGGATCTGGGAGGGCGAGACGTAAATGTCGTCAGGCCCCGGCAGGTAGTTGGCGTCAGGCGAGCGCAGGAAGCCGAACCCGTCCTGCAGCACCTCGACGACGCCTTCGCCGATGATGTCGACCTCGCGCTCCGCGAGCCGCTTCAGGATGGCGAACATCAGCTCCTGCTTGCGCATGGTGCTGGCGTTCTCGACCTCCACCTCCTCGGCGAAAGACAGGAGTTCGGTCGGGGACTTCTTCTTCAAGTCCTGAAGCTTCATTTCGCGCATGGAATGATCCCACTGGGGGCGGCAAGGCAGGGAAGGGCGGGCAGGATTTTACGCGGCGCGGGGATGCTCGTGATCCTGCCGTGAGGCAGGTGCGCCAAAAGCGTGACCAACTGGCGACCGCACCACATAAATAGCGGGCTCGCGCCGATCGCACAAGCGTCGCGATTCAGAACGGCTTCACGATGACGAGGATCACGATCGCGATCATGAGAAGCGTCGGCACTTCGTTGGCGAGCCGGTAGAACCTGGCGGGCCGCGTGTTGGCGTCGCGGGCGAAGGCGCGGACCCAGCCCGCAAGCTGCTCGTGGAAAACCGTGAGCCCCACGACGAGCGCGACCTTCGTCCAGAACCAGCCCTCCGACCACGGCTGCAGCAGGATCGCCATCCAGACCCCGAAGACGTAGCTCGACACCATGGCCGGAACCGCGATGGCCTTCAGGAGGCGCCGCTCCATGACCTTGAAGGTTTCGGATCGGTCCGAGCCGGGAGGAGCGTCGCAGTGATAGACCAGGAGGCGCGGCAGATAGAGGAGCGCCGCCATCCAGGCGATGATCGAGACGACATGGGCCGCCTTCACCCACAGCATCAGCGCGGCCGCCTGACCCGGGCGATGAGCTGCTCGACATGGGCGATCGGCGTCTCGGGCGTGATGCCGTGCCCGAGGTTGAAGATGTGCGGATGCCCGGCCGCCGCAGCGAGCACGCGGTCGATGCCTTCGTCGAGGGCCCGGCCGCCGGCGATCAGGCGGAGCGGGTCGAGATTGCCCTGCAGCGCCGCCCGCTCCGGCACCATGCGCCGTGCCGCGGAGATCGGCAGCGTCCAGTCGAGCCCGAAGCCGTCCGCGCCGGTCCGCGCCGCATAGGCGCCGAGCCGGGCACCGGCACCTTTCGCGAAGGCGATCACCGGCGCCCCGGGAACCTGCGCCTTCACCGCCTCGACCATGCGCCGGACCGGCTCGAGCGCCCAGCGCTCGAAGCCGTCGTCGTCGAGCACGCCCGCCCAGCTGTCGAAGATCATGACCGCGTCTGCGCCGGCCCGGAGCTGCGCCACGAGGTAATCCGTCGAAGCCCCGACGAGCACGTCGATCAGCCGGCCGAACCAGTCCGGATCGAGGAGCGCCTTCATCCGGGCGGGTCCCTGGTCCGGCGTGCCGCGCCCCGCCACCATGTAGGTCGCGACTGTCCAGGGCGCCCCGCAGAAGCCGATCAGCGCCTTGGACGGGTCGAGGCCGCTCCGCACGCGGGCGACCGTGCCCAGAACGGGTTTCAGCGCGTCCGCGGCCTTCACTGCGTCCAGCCGCTCCAGCCCGTTCGCCTCGAGCGGCTCGAGCAGGGGGCCCACGCTTTCCTCGAAACGGACCGTCTGCCCGAGGGCATCGGGGACGACGAGGATGTCGGAGAACAGGATCGCCGCGTCGAGGTCGAACCGGCGGATCGGCTGCAGGGTCACTTCCCCGGCCAGTTCGGGATTGTAGCAGAGGTCCAGGAACGAACCCGCCTGCTTCCGCGTTTCGCGGTATTCCGGCAGATAGCGGCCGGCCTGTCGCATGATCCAGACCGGGGGCGGTTCGACCACCTCCCCCGAGAGGACGCGGAGCAGCTTCGGTTTCACGCCGTTCCCACCCTTTCTAAACAAATCATTAAAGTACCTTTTGCTTCTTTTGTTGGTCGGTGGATTAGAAGGATTCTCGTCCCTCCACAATCGGCCCTCGTTTCCACACCGCCGCACTGCCCTGTGGACCGCATGGCGGATGAAGGCGGAGCCGGGCCGGCGCCACGCCGCTGCTTCTGCGGCTGTCCGCCCCCCCGCGAGCCGGTCCCCGTCGTCCCCGCAGCCTGGGGATTGCGCCGCGTTCCCCACAAGCCTCACATGCGCCTTTCGTCTTGCCCACAGCGGAAGCGGCTGTTGATCGAATCCGGGCAAGCGGTATGGACGGAGCCGAGCGATCCGAACGGGCCGGATTCGTCCGTATCCATTAACAGGATGTTAACCGTGGCGACCCCCCGCTATTTCCACCTCCATCTGGTCTCCGACGCCACGGGGGAGACGCTCATCAACGTCGCCCGAGCCGCCGCGGCGCAGTACAAGCACACCCACTCGATCGAGCACATCCACGCGCTGGTGCGCACCTCCGCCCAGGTCGAGCGGATCGTGCGGGACATCGAGCAGGCGCCCGGGATCGTCCTATACACCCTGGTCGACCCGGAACTGACCGACCAGCTCGAGACGGGCTGCCGCAGCCTCGGGGTGCCCTACGTCTCCGTCCTCGAGCCGGTGCTCACGATCTTCCAGTCGTATCTCGGCACGCGCTCGGCCGGCCGCGTGGGCGCCCAGCATGCGCTGAACGCGGACTATTTCCGCCGGATCGACGCGCTCAACTACTCGATGGCCCATGACGACGGGCAGCTCGTCGACGACATCGAGGACGCCGACGTGGTCCTCGTCGGCATCAGCCGGACGTCGAAGACGCCGACCTCGATCTATCTCGCCAACAGGGGCGTGAAGACTGCGAACGTGCCGCTGGTGCTCGGCACGGCCGTGCCCGTCTCGCTGCTCCAGGCGAAGCGCCCGCTCGTGGTCGGTCTCATCGCGAGCCCCGAGCGGATCGTGCAGGTGCGCCAGCACCGCGTGCTCACGCTGAAATCGGAAGAGCAGACCGATTCCTACGTCGACCGCTCCACGGTGACGGACGAGATCGCGTGGAGCCGGAAGCTGTGCGCGCGGCAGGGCTGGCCGGTGATCGACGTCACGCGCCGCTCGATCGAGGAGACGGCGGCAGCCGTCCTTGCGCTCCTGGGCGCGCGGCGCTAGGCCAGGACATGCTGCTGATCCTCGCCTCATCCAGCCCGACACGGGCGCGGCTCCTCTCCGAAGCGGGGCTGATGTTCGACGTGCGCCCGGCCGAGCTCGACGAGCGCGCCGCCGAGGAGCCGCTCAGGGAGGCGGGCGCCCCGCCAGAGGACCTCGCAATGGCGCTGGCACTCGCCAAGGCGCAGATGGTGAGCGAGCGTTTCCCGGGCGATCTCGTGATCGGCGCCGACCAGACGCTCGACCTCGACGGCGAAGCCTTCTCGAAGCCGCACGACATGGAGGCGGCGCGGCGCCAGCTGCTGCGGTTGTCCGGCCGGACCCACCACCTCCATGCCGCCGCCGCCTGCGCCCGGAACGGCGAGATCGTATGGAGCCACAGCGAGACGGCGCAACTCACGATGCGGCCGTTCGGGCCGGTCTTCGTCGGCCGCGACCAGGCGGGCGGCGGCGCGCGGGGGCGGGGCAGCGG
>JAEZEK010000364.1 GCA_023417735.1 Pseudomonadota bacterium
GCTCGGGCCCGCGCGTGAAGGATCAGGGCGAGGGCCGCGGCAATCCGCCAGGCGTCGCACGCGGCACCCGCCGCGGCTCATTCCGCCTTGATGCCGCGCTGCTCGACGAAGGCGGACCAGTTCGTGATCTCGCTGTCGAGCGTGGAGCCCATCTCCTCTGCCGCCCCGAATTCCGGCGCGACCTCGATGCGGGCGAGACGCTCCTGGACCTCGGGCTTCTTCAGGATCTCCTCGACGGCGCCGGCGAGCTTGGCCTTCACCGGCTCGGGCGTGCCGGCCGGGACGAAGAGGCCCCACCAGAAGCGCAGCTCGACATCCGAGGAGACGCCGAGTTCCTCGAGCGTCGGGACGTCCGGCATCGTCGCGTTCCGCTCCCTCGAGGTGACCGCGAGCACCTTCGCGCCGCCCTCCTCGGCGAGCTTCCGCGAACTCCCGATGCTCTGCATCATGGCGTCGACATGGCCGCCGACCACGGCGGCATTCGCCTCGCCGCCGCCGCGATAGGGGATGTGCTGCGGCTCGATGCCGAGATTGGTGGCGAGCGCCTCGAAGGTCATGTGCGAGACGCTGCCGACGCCCGACGAGCTGAAGTTGACGCCGCCCTGCTTGGCCTTCGCGTATTCGACGAAATCCTGGAAGGTGGCCGGCTCGAGCTTGGAATGGATGATGAGCGCCATCGGCGCCGTTCCGACCTTCGCGACCGGGTCGAAGGCCTTGCGCGGGTCGAGCGGCTCGTCGGGCCTGAGCGCCTTGCCGAGCGCGACCGCGTTCTCCGCGAGCAGCACGGTGTAGCCGTCGGGCTCCGCCGATTCGATCGAGCGCCACGCCACGTAGCCGCCCGCGCCGGGCCGGTTCTCCACGACCACCGGCTGGCCGAGCGCGTGGCCGAGATCGTCGACGATCACACGCGCGAGGTTGTCGGTGGACCCGCCGGGCGAGAACGCCACGACGAGCGTGATCGGCTTGTTCGGATAGTTCTCCGCGCCACCCTGGGCGAAAGCGGCACCGCAGGCGGCGATCGCCGCCAGGGCGCCGAGGCCGAACCTCACAACAGTCCTCATTCTTCGATCCTCCCTTTCTTCAATCGATCGGTGCCGGCCTCCCCCGGCCGGCCGCCCCGTTCCCGGTCCTTCAGTCGAGCGCCAGCGCCGGGCGGCGGGAACCGCCGCGGATGCCCTCGCGCACGGACCAGCTATCCCCGAGCCAGTCCGCGATGAAATCGATGCCCGCTTGCCGGTCGTCCACCTGGCAGTGCTGCGAGCCGCCTTCTTCCGACGTGAAGACCTTCAGAGACTTGTCGGGCGAGCCGGCCTCGTCGTGCAGGCGCTTAACGGAATCGAGCGGCACGAGCGGGTCGTTCTCGCCGTGCACGACGAGGAAGGGGCAGGTCATCTTCTGCACCACCCCATCCAGCGAGAAGCGGGCCATCTTGGCGAAGGATTCCTCGCGGCTGCTCGTCCCGAGAACCCACTGGATCTGGAAGTCGCTCGTCGTCGCCCGGCTGGCGTCGTCGGCGTGCCGGTACTTGTTGGCGAGCCATTCCGTCATGTCCCAGTAGGTCGCGCCGAAGGCGACGCAGGCGGAATAGCGCTGCTCGATGCTGGCCGCGCGCGGTGCGCAATAGCCGCCGAAGCTGTAGCCCATCACGGCGACGCGGGCGGGGTCCACGTCCGTGCGGCCGGCCACGAAATCGAAGGCCGCCGTTCCGGGGACCTCGTAATCGTGCCGGTACTTGAGGCCGCGGAGCCGGACGGCTTCACCCTGGCCGGGCCCGTCGACAGCGAGCGTGTGGAAGCCGTGGCGGGCGAATTCCAGGCCGGCGAAGAGGACGCTCATCTCCTTGCAATTGTCGAGGCCGTCGAAGACGACAACCGTGGGAGCACGGCCCGAGACGCCCGGCGCCTTCATGAAATAGGCGGGGAGGCTCGCGCCGTCTGGCATCGGCACGTCGACCGCCTCGATCTCGGGATAACGGCGGGCGAGGCCGGCGCGGTAGCAGGCGAGCGCCTTCAGATAGATTGCGTGCTTGTCGTCGCCCGGCGGCACCATGCGCTCGCCCGTGTAGTAGTAGTTGCCGGCGCGCAGGTAATAATGGCCGGCGGTGAGGTCGTGGCCGGCGGCCGCGGCGGCATCGCCCATCCGCTCGACATGCGCCGCCATCCCGCACCATTCGTCGCGCCAGGCGGAGGCGTCGCCTTCGCGCCCGCGCAGCCGGGTGCCGATGCGGTCGATCTCGGCCAGCGCGACCGCGCCGTAGGGCGCCATGCCCTTGCAGATCAGCGTCGCATTCGACCACGAGGCGTGACCGGGGAAGTGGGCGATCCATTCGCCGACCGGCGGCTCTTCTCTCGACTTCACCATCCACTCCCCCGGTGCAGCCAGCGCACCTCGAAGTCGTCGGCCCGCCATCGGCTGTGGACGGCGGTCACGGGAGATGTCTCGGCCGAAGACCTGCTGGAGATTGAAGTCTTCCGGCGAGAACAACTTTGGGTCAGTGCCAGGCGCCGCTGACGGAGCCTGAAACCATTCTCGACCGCTCTGATGTTGCTGTCCTTCAGTGCGGTCAGTGTGAGGCAGGGCGCGGAGGCGATGCACCCCGCAAACCCGTGAAACAGTTTAAAGCCGGGATGGATAAAGCGCGCTGAAGCAAGGTGGAGCGCGCTCGGCCGCCTGCAAAGAGCGGCCGGCGCCGACCCGGCGGCCGGATCGCCGGGCATGGCCGGCAAGGCGGAGAGCGCGGCCGCCACGGCCGGCCACCCCGTCAGAGGTTGAAGACGACGAGCCGCTCTTCCGTCATCTCGCGGATGGCGTAGTGCGGCCCCTCGCGGCCGATGCCGCTGTTCTTGACGCCGCCATAGGGCAGCTGGTCGGTGCGCCAGGTCGACGTGCCGTTGATGATGACGGCGCCGCTGCGGATCCGCTGGGCGGCCCGGATCGCGACCTCGAGCGACTTCGTGTAGATGCCGCATTGCAGGCCGAGGGGCGCGTCGCTGACGAGCCGGAACATGGCCTCGACGTCGCTGTAGCGCTGGATGGAGGCCACCGGCCCGAACACCTCGTTGCAGACCACCTGCATGGACGGGTCGACGTCGACGAGGAGCGTCGGCTCGATCTGCGCGCCGTGGCGGCCGCCGCCCGCAAGCAGCCGGGCACCCCGCTCGACCGCCTCCTTCACCCAGGATTCCACGCGCCGCGCCGCGGCTTCGTCGATGAGCGTGCCGACATCGGTATCGGGATCGAGCGGGTCGCCGATCCGAAGCTTGCGCACCTCCTCCGCGACGCGCTCGACGAAGCGGTCGTAGAGGCTCTCATGGGCGTAGATGTTCTGGACGGAGGCGCAGCTCTGGCCGGCGAGGCGCATGGCATTGCGCGCGCAGACCGGGGCGGCCTCCTCGATGTCCGCGTCCGCGTGCACGATGGTCTGGCCCGTGCCGCCGAGCTCGAGGGCGACGCGCCGAAGGCCCGAGGCAGCCTTGATCTCCGCCCCGACCCTGGTCGAGCCGGTGAAGGTGACGAAATCCACCCGCGGATCGCGCACGAGGAGCGGCCCGACCGTGTTGCCGTAGACGACGTTGAGGAAGCCCGCCGGCACGCCGGCGTCGACGAAGAGCTCGACCAGCTTGTGGACCACCAAGGCCGCCTGCGGAGGCGGCTTCAGGACGATCGAGTTGCCGGCTGCGAGCGCGGGCGCGACCTTGTGGGCGGCGAGGTTGAAAGGCGCGTTGAAGGGCGTGATGCCCGCGACCACCCCGACGGGGAAACGCAGCAGCATGGCGAGCTTGCCAGCGCCCATGGCGGTCGCGTCGAGGGGCACGTGCTCGCCCTGGATGCGGACGGCTTCCTCGGCCGAGAGCCTGATCGTGTCGCGTGAGCGGGCGATTTCGGCCCGCGAATCCTTCAGCGCCTTGCCGGTTTCCCGGGTCATGATCTCGGCGATCGCGTCGGCGCGTTCGGCGAGGAGCTGGCCGACGCGGTCGAGCAGGGCCGCGCGCGCGTAGCCCGGCGTGGCGGCGGCCGCGGCCTTGGCGGCGGCGGCGGCCGCGATGGCCGCGTCGAGATCCTCGGCGGTGGATTCCGGAACGAGCGAGACGGCTTCGCCGCGATAGGGATCGCGGACCTCGTACTCGGTCGCGCCGTAACGCCATTCGCCGCCGATCAGCATCGGCACGCGCTCGATCCGGGCCGCCGTCGCGGCCTCCATTGCACTGACACTCATGCGTTCATCCCCGTCCGCCCGCCGCGCTCGTCTGAGCGCCGCAGCTCATTGACAATCCCGGTTCACGATACTCTAGTGCATGAGAAATGGGAATTGCGCTTATCCGTCGAAACGAAACGGCGGCTGAGGCGCAGTCAGAGAATTGTCCGCAGGGAAGGAGACACGATGGTCGTCGAGGAACGGATCTACACGCTGCAGCCGATGTCGGCGGGGGGCTTCCTGTCGCTCGTCGAGGAGGAGGGCTTCGCGGTCCAGACGGAGCATCTCGGCAAGCCGGTCGGCTACTACACGACCGAGTTCGGCCCGCAGAACCAGATCGTGCATCTCTGGGCCTATCGGGACCTCCAGGAACGGGCGGAGCGCCGGGCGGCGCTGGTCGCCGATCCGCGCTGGCAGGCGTTCCGGCCGAAGCTGAAGCCGTTCCTGGTCAGCCAGGAGAACAAGCTGCTCATCCCCGCACGCTTCGCGCCCGTGGAGCGCTAGGCGGCCGCCGGTCGGACAGGCGCGCTCGCCGCCGCGCCGCAGCCAAGAGGATGACATGGAACGGATAGCATTCATCGGCCTCGGCGCCATGGGCGAACCCATGGCTGCCAACCTGCTCGCCAAGGGCTTTCCCGTCACGATCGTCGGCCATCGCCGGCCCGAGCCCGTCGAGCGCCTGCGCGCGCTCGGTGCGACCGTGGCGGAGAGCGCCGCCGCGGCCGTCGGCGACGGCGACGTCATCATCCTGATGCTGCCGTCGTCGCGCGAGGTGGAGGCCGTCGCGCTCGGCCCGCACGGGATCGAGC
>JAEZEK010000397.1 GCA_023417735.1 Pseudomonadota bacterium
GTGTATGACAGCCCTTCCCCGCAGCGGACCGAAGACGCGGCGAGCCGGGTCACCGCCGATCTCTTCCCGGCGCCGTGGCTCATCTAGTCGGTCGGAAGCCCGTTCCGGCGGCGGATTTCCCGGAACAGCGCGGAATGGTCCAGTTCGGAATCGCCGTGTTCGACGACGTCGCCGAAGAGCCCGGTGACGAGTTCCGTCACCGGGAGCTCGAGCGCGAGGCTGCGCGCGTGCCCCGACGCGGTGCGCAGATCCTTCAGCTGATAGCGGGACAGGCCGCCGGGGCGGTAGTTCCCCTCGAGCATCCTGAGCCCGTGGTTGCGCAGGATGGCGGAATCCGCGAAGCCGCCCATCAGCGCCTCGCGGACGGCCGCTGGCTCTGCGCCGCCCCGCTCGGCGAGCAGCAGGGCCTCGGCGACGGTCGCGATCGTGTTGCCGACGATCATCTGGTTGCAGAGCTTGGCGAGGTCGCCGCTCCCGGCGGGGCCGACGCGGGTCGCGCGGCCGAGGCTTCCGAACACCGGCTTCGCGCGCTCGAAGTCCGCCGCCTCGCCGCCCACCATGATCGCGAGCGTGCCCTCGGTCGCGCCCTTCTCGCCGCCCGAGACCGGGGCGTCGAGATAACCGATCCCCGCCTCGCGACACCGCCGGGCGTGATCCTTCGCCGTCTCGACCGGGATCGACGCCATGTCGATCAGAAGGGCGCCCGGCTCCATTCCGGCGACGACGCCCTCGCCGAAGAAGACGGCCTCGCTCGTCGGCCCGTCGGCCAGCATGCCGATCACGATCTCGGCCCCTTCCGCGACCTCGGCAGGCTTCCCGACCACCGACCCGCCGCATTGGACGAGCCGCTCGGCCTTGTCGCGGCTGCGGTTCCAGGCGCGGACCTGGTGGCCCGCCTCGCAGAGCCGCCGCGCCATTTGGAAGCCCATGATCCCCGTGCCGACGAAACCGATCCGCGCCATCTGTTCACTCCTGCAACTCTGCCGGATGGCACCGATAGCCGCACTCGGCTATCAGGGACCAGCCTCAATCGTGCCGACCGCCGAGATCGCTTATGTTCACCCTGATCGCCGCGGTGACGTTCCTGCTGGCGCTCGCGACCGTCCTGCCCGCCCTGCCGGTCGCGCATGGATTCGTCCGCACCTGCGACTTTCCGCGGCTGCAAATCGCGGCCCTCGCCGCTACCTTCATCCCGCTTACGTTGCTCTATGTGCCGCTCGGCCCCTGGGGGCTGGCGCTCGTCGCCGTCCAGACCGTCGTCCTCGTGCTGCAGCTTGCGGTCTGCCTGCGCTTCACGCCGTTCTGGAAGGTCCAGTCGATCGCCTATGACGGCGAGCCGCGCGGCGACAACACGATCCGGATCCTCAGCAGCAACGTGAAGATGTCGAACCGCGACTACGGCCGGCTGGTCGGGCTGGTCCGTGAGATGCAGCCCGACGTTTTCGTGCTGATGGAGATCGACGAGCCGTGGCTCGAAGCGCTCGCCCCGCTTGCGTCCGTCTATCCGCACAGGGTGGAGCAGCCGCAGGACAATGCCTACGGGATGGTGCTCTATTCCAGGCTGCCGCTTTCAGACACGCAGCTGATGTTCCGGCTCCTGGAGGGAGTGCCCTCGATATCCACGGTCGTGACGCTCCGAGACGGGGCGCAGATACGCCTTCATGCCGTTCATCCGGAACCGCCGATTCCGCACATGGACACGCTCGGCCGAGACGCGGAGATCGTGCTCGTCGCCAGGGAGGTGGTGGACGATCCCCTGCCCTGCATCGTGACCGGCGATCTCAACGACGTGGCGTGGTCCCGCACGACCCAACGGTTCCAGCGGCTGACGGGGCTGCTCGATCCGCGCGTCGGCCGCGGCTTCTTCAACAGTTTCGACGCCCGGTTCTGGTTCATGCGCTGGCCGCTCGACCACCTGTTCCACGACCCGGCGTTCCGGGTGATCGAGGTGAAGCGGCTTCCGCATGTCGGCTCGGACCACTTCCCGATGTGGTTCGCGCTCGCGTTGACGCCGATCGAAGCGTCCGAGGAGGCGCCCGAACGGCCCGACCAGGCCGATCGTCAGGAAGCGCGGGAGGTTGTCGTCGAGGCGCAGCAACTCGACAGGGAGCCGATCGGAACCGATTGGGAGAAGTGAGCGGGACCGCTTGCGCTTCCCTCTTCCCCCTCGATAGTGTGCCGCGCCGCCCGAGGAGGAATGATGAAGCCCGATGTGCTGATCGCCGGCTCGCTCATGCCGCACGTCACGGCCGCGCTCGAAGCGGCCTACACCACGCACGACCTCCTGAAGGCGCCGGACCGCCAGGCGATGCTGCAGGTCGTCGGGCCGAAGGCACGGGCGATCGCGACCAGCACGTTCGACGGCTGCAGCATCGCCCTGATGGACGCGTGCCCCGCCCTCGAGATCGTCTCGTCGTTCGGAGTCGGGGTCGATTCGCTCAACGTCGACCATGCGCGCAGCCGCGGCGTGATCGTCGCCAACACGCCGGACGTCCTCAACGACGACGTGGCGAACATGGGCGTGGCGCTGGTCCTGGCGACCACCCGGAACATCGTCGCGAACGACCGCTACGTGCGCGAGGGACGGTGGAGGCGCGAGGGCGATCCGCCGCTCGCCCGGGGCATCGCAGGCAAGCGGGTCGGCATCGTCGGCTTCGGGCGCATCGGCCGCGCGATCGCCACGAAGCTCGGCGTGTTCGGCTGCGAGATCGTCTACCACACGCGAAACGCGCAGCCGGACCAGCCCTTCACGCACTATCCGGACCTTGTGGCGATGGCGCGGGATTGCGCGCTGCTCGTCGTCATCACCCCGGGCGGGGCGGCGACACGCAACCTGATCAACCGCGCGGTCATGGACGCGCTCGGCCCGGAAGGCATCCTCGTGAACGTGGCGCGCGGATCGGTTGTGGACGAGCCGGCCCTCGTCGCAGCCCTGCAGGAAGGCACACTCGGCGGCGCCGGGCTCGACGTCTTCGCCGACGAGCCGAACGTGCCGGAGGCGTTGTTCTCGATGCAGAACGTCGTCCTGCAGCCGCACCAGGCGAGCGCCACCGTGGAGACCCGGCGCGCGATGGGAGACCTCGTCGTGACGAACCTCGCCGCCTATTTCGAAGGGCGTCTCGAGGACATCAAGCGGGTCTGCTGAAGCGTCAGCGCTTCCCGCGCCGGCCGAACAGGTAGCCGGCCACGAGCGCGGCGCCGGCGATCAGCACAACGGGATTGCTCAGGGTGCCGCCGGAGCTCAAGGCCCGGCCGAGCTGCGCGTACTGGTCCTGAAGGCTGCCGGACGCGGCATGGTCCATCTCCCGGATCTGCTCGCGCGGAGCCCTCTGCGCGAAGAACAGGAAGACGAGGCCGATCAGCAGCAGCGCGAACGCGATCGCGCCTGCCGCGCCGATCGGGCCGAGCCGCGGCTGCAGCCCGAGATAGGCGGCGACGAGCGCGAAGCTCGCCGCCCCGATGAGGAAAAGCGCGCCGACCGCCGCAAGTGCGACCCGGATCGAGAGCGCGCGGATGCGGCTCCTGATGTTTGCGGCGGCCAGCGCGAGGCCGGCCGTCGTGGCGAACCGCAGCATCGCGTCAGCGGCGCGACATCAGGCCGATCAGGAAACCCAGCCCGAGTGCGATCAGGACGGCCGTGATCGGGTTGCGGCCGATCTGGCCCTCGACCTCCTCGCCGAGCGCACGGGCTTCGGCGAGCACAGCGTCCGCCTGGCGGCGGCCTTCGCGATAATAGTCCTCCGCCGTCTGCTCGACCCGGGCCCGGCCCTCGCGCGCGCCGGACTTCGCAAGCTCGGTCAGGGTCGCGGTCAAGGTCGCCACGTCCTCCTTGAGGATGTCGAGCTGTGCCGACAGCGACTTCATGTCCGCGCTGGTCGCGGTCTCGGAAAGGTCGCCTGCCGGCGACGTCGACCGACCTGCACCGCCCCTTCCGGACGCGCCCGTGCTCGCCTCGTTGGCCATGATCCTACTC
>JAEZEK010000420.1 GCA_023417735.1 Pseudomonadota bacterium
GCGCTGCACCGGCCGATGGCGCTGCAGCAGGGGCGGAAGGGACCGGAGATGCCGGCGCCGCGCCGCCGGAGGGGGGACTCCCGCGGCCGGAGGAGCTTCAGCCGCCTATCCTTCCGGAGACTTCGCCCGGCACCGGCGGGTCGACGTCGGAGGGCGGCGCGCCGGGTGAAGGCGCGTCCGGTCCGCCGGAGCTTCAGCCCCCGCTCCTGCCCGGGACGCCCCCGCCGAGCGGGCAATGAGCGATGTGGCGGCCGCGATCGGCGTGCTGCTCGTCCTGGAGGGAGCGCTCTACGCGCTCTTTCCGGACGCCATGAAGAAGATCGCGGCCCAGGCGGCCGCGACGCCGGGCGAGCGACTACGGCTGCTCGGACTGTCCTCGGCCCTCATCGGCGTCGGAATCGTCTGGCTCGTGCGCGGCTGAGATCGGCGGTACGCTCGCCGCCCGTGGACGGATGTCTCCGTTCTGCCATGTTCGGGCCGAGAGTGACGGAACAGCACTGCGGAGAGGTTCCGAGATGCCCATAGATCGCACGCGGCGCGGCCGGTTCGCGTCCCTTGTCCTGTCGCTGGCCCTTGCCACCGGCCTCGGCCTGCCAGCTCTCGCGCAGACCGCCTCCCCGCCCGCCGGCGGGCCGCCCTCGGCGGCACCGCTGCCGATTCCCGACGGCCCCGGACCGAACGGCCAGGGATCGGCCGACGGGCAGCCGCCCTCGAACGGCCAGCCGCAGGTCCAGCCCTATGTCCGGCAGTCGGCGCCCCCCTCCTTCGCCGACCTCGCCGAGGGGCTGATCGATACCGTCGTCAACATCTCGACCTCGCAGCGTGTGACGGGCTCGCGCGGAATCCCGGTGCCGCAGGTGCCCGACGGCTCGCCGTTCCAGGAATTCTTCGAGGACTTCTTCAACCGGGACGGGCCGGGCGGACGGCAGCAGGAGCGCAGCCGCCGCGTGCAATCGCTCGGCTCCGGCTTCGTCATCGACCCGTCGGGGATCATCATCACGAACAACCACGTGATCGCCGATTCCGACGAGATCATCGCGAACTTCGCCGACGGCTCCAAGCTCACCGCCAAGCTCATCGGACACGACGCGAAGACCGATCTGGCCGTTCTGAAGGTCGAGCCCAGGGCGCCGCTCAAGGCGGCGCGGATCGGCGATTCGCGGAAGCTGCGCGTCGGCGACTGGCTGATGGCGATCGGCAATCCGTTCGGCTTCGGCGGCACGGTCACGGTCGGCATCGTGTCCGCGCTCGAGCGCGACATCAATTCCGGGCCGTACGACCGCTTCATCCAGACCGACGCCGCCATCAACCGGGGCAATTCGGGGGGTCCGCTCTTCAACCTCGACGGCGAGGTCGTCGGCATCAACACTGCGATCATCTCGCCGACGGGCGGCTCGATCGGCATCGGCTTCGCGGTCCCCTCCGAAGTCGCCGGCCCGGTGATCGACCAGTTGCGCGAGTTCGGCGAGACGCGCCGCGGCTGGCTCGGCGTGCGCATCCAGGAGGTGACCGACGAGATCGCCGAAAGCCTCGGCCTGGAGCGGTCGGCGGGCGCCCTGATCGCGGGCGTGACGGACGGCGGGCCGGCGGCCGAGGCGGGAATCCAGCCCGGCGACGTGGTGCTCGAGTTCAACGGCACCCCCGTCGATGCCATGCGCGAGCTGCCGCGGATCGTCGCCGACACGCCGGTCGGCCAGACCGTGGACGTGCTCCTGCTCCGGAAGGGCGAACGCGTGACGCGGCAGGTCCGTGTCGGCCGCCTCGAAGAGAGCGAGGAGGTCGCGGCGAGGACGACCGAGGAGCAACCCTCGGAGGAGGCGGCACCCGCGTCGAGCACCGTGCTCGGGATGAGCCTCGCCCCGATCAGCGAGGCGGCGCGCGAGCAGTACAGCATCGGCCCGGACGTCGACGGCGTGCTGGTCGAATCCGTCGAGGCCGGCACCGAGCCGGAGGAGAAGCGGATCCGGCCGGGCGACGTCATCGTGGAGGTCAGCCAGGAGCGTGTCAGCACGCCGGCCGAGGTCTCGGCCCGGATCGAGAAGCTGAAGAGCGAGGGGCGGCGTTCGGCCCTGCTCCTCGTCTCCGGCGCCAACAACGAGCTCCGCTTCGTGGCGGTACGGATCGCAGACAATCCCTGATCTCGCGGAGCGCTGAGCCGGCGCGATGCCGGCTCACCGTGTCTCGTCGCCGGCCGCCTCCGCGCGTCCCGTTCTTGCGGAACTTCCCCGTTCGCCGCGCCATTAGCGCGATGCCGAGACACGGCACGAGGAGGCTCGCATGAGCGACACGGAACAGTCCTTTCCGCCCCAGAAGCAGGAGCATCAGCCCGGCCGGGAGAGCGCGATGGTTCCGGAGCCGGACTATCGGCCGCGCTTCCGCGGGAGCGGAAGGCTCGAGGGCAAGGTCGCGATCGTCACGGGAGGCGATTCCGGCATCGGCAGGGCGGTGTCGATCCTCTTCGCCCGCGAGGGCGCAAAGGTCGCCATCGTCTATCTGGAAGAGGACAAGGATGCGGAGGAGACGAAGCGCCTCGCCGAGGCGGAGGGCGGCGAGGTCCTGCTTCTGCGCGGCGACGTCGGCGACAAGGCGTTCTGTGAGGCGGCGGTCGCGCAGACGGTCGGCCGGTTCGGTGGCCTCGACGTGCTGGTCAACAACGCCGCCGAACAGCATCCGCGCGAGGACATCGGCGAGATCGGGCCCGACCAGCTCCAGAGCACGTTCCGCACCAACATCTTCGGCTACATCTTCATGGCGCAGGCCGCGGCCAAGCATCTCGTCAAGGGTGCCGCGATCGTGAACTGCACGTCGGTGACGGCCTATCGCGGCAGCGCGCACCTGGTCGATTACGCCGCGACGAAGGGCGCCATCGTGGCCTTCACGCGCTCGCTCGCGAGCCAGCTCGCCGCGGACGGCATCCGCGTCAACGGCGTGGCGCCCGGCCCGATCTGGACGCCGCTCATTCCGGCCACTTTCGAGGCGGACAAGGTGGCGAAGTTCGGGAAGAACGTCCCACTCGGCCGGGCCGGCCAGCCGAACGAGGTCGCTCCGGCGTTCCTGTTCCTGGCCTGCGAGGATTCCTCCTACATGACCGGCCAGGTCCTGCATCCCAACGGAGGCGAAATCGTCGGAGGATGATGCGCGTCGCGATCCTGGTTTTCCACGTCCTTGCCGGACTGAGCTCCGCAGCGCTGGCGCAGGTGCGCTACGAGCCGTATCCGCCGCCGGTCTACGTGCCGGCACCGCCCCGCCCGTACGAGGAACCGATACCGGAATACGAGCCGCTGCCGCCGATCTACCTTGAGCCCGGGC
>JAEZEK010000448.1 GCA_023417735.1 Pseudomonadota bacterium
CTCTACGACTGGGACCGCATGGTCGCCAAGATCGACGACCTGCTGCCGCGCGACCATGTCGGGACGATCAGGGAACTCGGCCGCCGCATAGACCGCGCGATGGCCGGCTTCGTGCGCGGGCAGTTCGCGGTCTGCATCCTCCTCGGCACGTTCTACGCAATCGGCCTCAGCGTGGTCGGCCTGAATTTCGGCGTCCTTATCGGGTCGATCGCGGGCATCATCAGCTTCATCCCCTATGTCGGCACCATCGTCGGCTTCGTGCTTTCGGTCGGCGTGGCGCTCGTCCAGTTCTGGCCGGACTGGATCTGGGTGGCGGCCGTCGTCGGCGTCTTCGCCGTCGGCCAGTTCATCGAAGGCAACATCCTGCAGCCGCGGCTCGTCGGGTCGAGCATCGGCGTTCACCCCGTGTGGCTGATGTTCGCCCTGTTCGCCTTCGGTTCCCTATTCGGCTTCGTCGGGCTGCTGCTCGCCGTGCCGCTGACCGCCGCGCTCGGCGTCCTCGTCCGCTTCGCGCTCGAGCGCTACCAGCACAGCCGGATCTACTGGGGCCACGACCGTTCCGGCCCGGGCGAGCCGTTGATCTAGCGATGAGCGGCGGGCCGCGCCAGATCCCCCTCGAGCTCGGGCACACCGTGACGTACGGGCCCGATTCCTATGTCATCGGGGCGGCCAACAGCGACGCGGCCGCGTTGATCGGCCGTTGGCCGGACTGGCCGACGCCGGTCGTCGCCGTGAGCGGGCCGCCCGGCTCCGGAAAGACGCATCTCGCCCACATCTGGGCGGCGCGAAGCGGCGCGCAGCTGGTTCCGGCAGCCGAGCTGGGCAGCGCCGGGCTGTTCGAGACGGCGATGGGCCGGCCCGTGGCCGTGGATGCCATCGAGCCCGGGAGCGTGCCCGAAGCAGCCCTCTTCCACCTCATCAACATCGTGCGGGAGAGCGGGACGGCGCTGCTCCTTCTCGCGCGCGAGCCGGCCGCCGGGTGGCGTGTCGCGCTGCCCGATCTCGCCTCGCGGCTCCGCCTGGCGACCGCCGTCCGGCTGCACGAGCCGGACGAGGCGCAGCTGAGGCAGGTGCTGGTGAAGCTCTTCGCCGACCGCCAGCTCCTGGTGGAGCGGCCGGTGCTCGATTTCGTGCTGCTTCGCATGGAGCGGTCCTTCACCGCGGCTGCCGCCCTGGTCGCCGCGCTCGACCGGGCCGCGCTGGCGGACCAGCGGCGGATCAGCCGCGCCCTCGCCGCAACGGTGCTCGCCGAGATTGCCGACCCGGCGGAATTCCAAGATCGTCATTAGCCTGTCATCATGCGGCCGAAGCGCTCGGATAGCCTCCGGTGCCTTCGAGAGACGAATCATGCGGCAAGAGATGAACGAGCTGAGCGGCGACCTGCTGGCGGAGCGAGCGGACGGAAAGCCGGAGCCCGAGCTGGCCGGAAGTCCGAAGCGCTTCATCAACCGCGAGATCTCCTGGCTGGAGTTCAATCGGCGCGTCCTCCAGGAATGCGGCAATGTCGAGCATCCGCTGCTCGAGCGGCTCCGGTTCCTCTCGATTTCCGGAAGCAACCTCGACGAGTTCTTCATGGTTCGCGTGGCCGGCCTGAAGGGGCAGGAGCGCGAGAAGATCTCGACCCTCAGCGAGGACGGGCTGACGCCGACCGAGCAGCTGAGGCAGATTGAAGCGAAGGTGAACGCGCTGGTCGTCGAGCAGCAGGCGCAATGGAAGGTGCTGCGCCAGGCGCTTGCCGGCACGGGCATAGCGCTGGTGTCGGTCGACGGCCTGTCGGAGGACGACCTCTCCTGGCTGGAGGAGCATTTCCTGGAATCCGTGTTCCCGGCGCTCACCCCGCTCGCGATCGATCCGGCGCATCCCTTCCCGTTCATTCCCAATCTCGGCCTGTCGCTCGCGCTGGAGCTCGCGACCAAGGACGCGCGCCCGATGATCGCGCTCGTGCGCATCCCCTCGACGCTCGGCCGGTTCATCCGCCTGCCGCGGGAGGGTAGCGACGGGGCGCTCCGGTTCGTGAGCTTCGAGGATACGGTCACGCTGTTCATTCCGCGGCTTTTCCCCGGCTATGCGGTGACGGGGAAGGGCGCGTTCCGGATCATCCGGGATTCCGACATCGAGATCGAGGAGGAGGCGGAGGATCTGGTGCGCGTGTTCGAGCGCGCATTGAAGCGGCGCCGGCGGGGATCGGTGATCCGCCTCGAGTTCGGGGACGACATGCCGGACCCGCTGCGCTCGCGCGTGCAGCAGGCGCTCGGGGTGGCCGACACCGAGGTCCACATCATCCCCGGCATGATCGGCACGAGCGACCTCTCCCAGCTGGTGGCCATCGACCGTCCGGACCTGAAGTTTCCGCCGTACACGCCGCGCTTTCCCGAGCGCATCCGGGAGCATGGCGGCGATTGCTTCGCCGCGATCCGGCAGAAGGACATCGTCGTCCACCATCCCTACGAGTCCTTCGACGTCGTCCTGCAGTTCCTGAGGCAGGCGGCGAACGATCCCGACGTCGTGGCGATCAAGCAGACGCTCTATCGGACGTCGAACGACTCGCCGATCGTGCGGGCGCTCATCGAGGCGTCGGAAGCCGGCAAATCGGTCACCGCGCTCGTCGAACTCAAGGCGCGGTTCGACGAGGAGGCGAACATCCGCTGGGCGCGCGACCTGGAGCGTGCGGGCGTGCAAGTCGTCTACGGCTTCATGGAGTTGAAGACGCACGCCAAGCTCTCGCAGGTGGTCAGGCGGGAAGGGGCGAGCCTGGCCAGCTACATCCATATCGGGACCGGCAACTATCACCCGATTACGGCGCGCATCTACACCGACCTCAGCTATTTCACGGCCGATCCGGCGATCGCGCGCGACGTCGGCAGGATCTTCAACTTCCTGACCGGCTACGCGCCGCCGCAGGACGTGAAGAAGATCGCCGTCTCGCCGCTCAACCTGCGCAAGCGCATCCTCCAGCACGTCGAGGCGGAGATCGGGCACGCCGAGGCCGGGCGGCCGGCGCAGATCTGGATGAAGATGAACTCGCTGGTGGATCGCGAGATCATCGACGCGCTCTACCGCGCGAGCCAGGCGGGCGTGCGGATCGACCTCATCGTCCGCGGCATCTGCTGCCTGCGGCCGGAGATACCGGGCTTGTCCGACAACATCCGCGTCAAGTCGATCGTCGGACGCTTCCTCGAGCATGCCCGCATCCTCGCCTTCGGCAATGGCCACGGGCTGCCCTCGAACGAGGCGATGGTCTATATCGGCTCAGCCGACCTGATGCCCCGCAACCTGGACCGGCGGGTGGAAGTCATGGTCCCGATCGAGAACCCGACAGTGCACATGCAGATCCTCGATCAGATCATGGTTGCCAACCTGAAGGACAATCAGCAGAGCTGGCGCATCCTTTCGGACGGCACGTCCCGCCGGATCGTGCCCGCGAGCGGCGAGGAGCCGTTCAACGCCCATCATTTCTTCATGACCAATCCGAGCCTGTCAGGACGTGGACGATCTCTCAAGGCCTCATCGATCCCGACCGTCCGCCCCGTTGCCGGCAGCTGACTCGGCACCGGCCCAGGGC
>JAEZEK010000480.1 GCA_023417735.1 Pseudomonadota bacterium
GCCTGGACGTGCTCGCCGCGGCCGCGGAGGCGCAGCCCGCGCAGATCGCGATCCGCGCGGGCGAGGCCCGGGACGTTCCCGCCGTCGCGGCCATCTACCGCCACGCCGTCCTGACCGGCACGGCCTCCTTCGAGATCGAGCCGCCGGACGAGGCGGAGATGCTGCGCCGGCGCGAGGCTGTCGTGTCGGGCGGGCATCCGTACCTGGTCGCGGAATGCGGGCCGATCCTCGTCGGCTATGCTTATGCCGGCCCGTACCGGCCGCGACCGGCCTACCGGAACACCGTCGAGAGCTCGATCTACGTCCACCCCGAATGGCACGGCCGCGGCGCCGGACGGATGCTGCTTTCGGCGCTGCTGGCGGCGGCGGAGGAGCGCGGCTTCAGGCAGATCGTCGCCGTCATCGGCGATTCCGGGAACGAGGCCTCGATCGCGCTTCACGCGGCGCTCGGCTTCGCCCATGCCGGCATCCTCCGCTCCGTCGGGTGGAAGCACGGCCGCTGGCTCGATTCCGTCCTGATGCAGCGCGCGCTCGGGTCCGGGGACGCGACCCCGCCCGCCCGTTGATCGCCCTCGGCGGGGCCTCAGACCCGGCCGCTCAGGTGGCGCGCCCGCCGCAGCTCGGGGAAGGCCCACGCCCAGAGGCCGGCGACGGCCATCGTGCCCATCCCGCCCAAGGCGACCGCGGCCTTGGTGCCGATGAGCGCCGCCATGACGCCGGCCCGGAACTCCCCGAGTTCGTTCGAGGCGCCGATGAAGACGGCGTTCACGGCATTGACGCGGCCGCGCACGGAATCCGGAGTCCAGAGCTGGACCAGCGTCTGCCGGATGTAGACGCTCACCATGTCGGCCGCGCCCATGAACAGGAGCGCGAGGATCGACAGCCAGGGCACGACGGAGAAGCCGAAGATGGTGACGAACAGCCCGAACAGGCCCACGAACAGGAACATCTTCAGCCCCGCATGATCCCGGATCGGATGCGTGGCGAGCCAGACGGCCATCAGAATCGCGCCGACCCCCGGCGCTGCCCGCAACAGGCCGAGGCCCCCGGGGCCGAGATCGAGGATGTCGCGCGCGTAGATCGGCATGAGCGCCTTCGCGCCGCCGAGCAGGACGGCGAAGAGGTCGAGCGACATCGCGCCGAGCACGACCTTCTCGCGCCAGATGTAGCGGAAACCGGCGCTGAGCGCCTCCCAGCTCACAGGCTCCGGCGTTCGGCGCTGGCCCAGGCGCGGGATGAAACGGACGAGCACACCCGCGCCGACGAAGAGCGCGAGCGCCGAGGCGAAGGCCGCCTCGCCGGCGAGCCCGTAGAGGAGACCGCCCGCCACGGGCCCCGCGATGTTGGCGATCTGGTTCGACGAGGAGTTCCAGGCGATCGCGCTCGCGAGATGCTCCGGCGGCACGAGGTTCGGCAGCAGCGATTGCGCGGCCGGCGTGTAGAAGGCCCGCGCCGTGCCGAAGACCGCAAGCACGGCGAAGATCAGCCGGACGTCCCGCACGTCCTCCATGAGGAAGAGCAGGAGCGCAGCGGCGCAGAGCCCCTCCACCGTCAGGCACAGTGCCATGATCGTGCGCCGCCGGTACCGGTCGGCGACCGCGCCCGTGGCGAGCACGAGGAGGAGCGACGGCAGGAACTGGACGAGCCCCACCATGCCGAGGTCGAACGGGTTGCGCGTGATGTCGTAGACGTGCCAGCCGACCGCGACGCTCAGGACCTGGACCCCGAAGGCCGCCGCGATGCGCGAGATCCAGTAGCGGACGAAACCGGAATGGCTGAACACCACCCAGCGTTCGTCGGGCGCCTCTGCGGGTGCGGGCATCGGGTCTGACCAGGATCAGCGGGCGGGGCCGGAGCCGGCGGGAAGACGGCTATAGCACGGAACCGGCGCGCGCGATCCTGCCCGCCGGGCGCCCGGCGAAGCCGTTCGCGGGCACTGACGATGGTGGAAGGACGCTCGGCGGAGGCTCACTCGACGCAGGGCCATGTGGCGCGAGGTTGCTCGTCCTCCGGCCGGTCCGCGGTGCCAGGCGCGCTCACCTGGCGGCGCGGTCGAGCACCTCTTCGGCCCATTGGTTCAGGCTCTTCCCCGACAGTTCGGCCGCCAGCGCGGCGCGGCGATGCACGTCGGGGCTGACCCGGAACATCATCTTGCCGGAGTACGGCTTCTGTGGGTCCTTGCCGGCCTTGACGCAAACCGCGAGGTAATCGTCGACCACCTCGTGGAAGGCCGCCTTCAGACCGGCGACCGTATCCGCGTGGAACCCGACCACGTCGGTGATCCCCGCGATCCTTCCGACGAGGAGTTCGTCCTCCTCGTCGAATTCGATCCGGGCCGAATAGCCCCGATAGCTCATTGTGTTCATGGCTTCACCCCGATCTCGATGAGGAAAGCGCGGGCATCGCGGACCTGATAGCGCTTCGCTTCCTTGGGCGGGTGAGGCCGGTGAAATGTTGCGATGACGCCTTCCTTCTCGAACCGGACCCGCGACCCGCTCCCCTCGATCAGCCGCGCGCCGGCGGCTATCAGCAAGCCCTCGATGTCGGACCACGCCATCGAACCAGAGACCGGGTCTCGGAAGATCGCTATCAGCGTTCGCCTGTGCTTGCTGTTTACGCTAGCATGACAGGCGCTCGTGCACGCCGGCGCAAGCAGAATAAGCTAGCATGTCGCCCGGGTGGGGTCAGGATGATGGCGCGAGCGCCTGCAGGACCGCTGCGCCGGGCACCGGCTCGCCGGCCGCGTCCTCCGGGAACGAGCGGAAGTCGGCGGCGCCGGCGAGCGCCGCCTGCAGCCTTTCGTAATAGACCGCCCGCGGCACCTCCTCCGTCCCGAACTGTTCCAGATGCTCGGTCACGAACTGCGTGTCGAGAAGGCGGAACCGGCCGCGCTTCAGGCGGCCGACAAGATGGACGAGCGCCACCTTCGAGGCGTCGCGCTCGTTCGAGAACATGCTCTCCCCGAAGAAGGCGGCACCGAGCTTCACGCCGTAGAGCCCGCCGACGAGGCGCCCGTCCCGCCACGCCTCGACGGTATGCACGTGGCCGGCATCGAACAGGCTGCCGTAGAGCCGCCGGATCGGCTGATTGATCCAGGTCGAGCGCCGGCCCGGGCGCGGTGCCGCGCAGGCGTCGATCACCGCGTCGAAATCGGTGTCGATCGTGATCGCGAACCGGTCGGAGCGCACGGTGCGGGCGAGCCGCTTCGGCAGATGGAAGTTCTCCAGCGGGAGAACGCCGCGATCGGTCGGCTCCACCCAGAAGAGGTTCGGGTCGTCGGCCGAATCGGCCATCGGGAAGATGCCGCAGGCATAGGCCCTCAGCACGAGTTCGGGCGTGATCTCCAGAACGAGGTCGGAGCGCCTCGCCACGGCATCAGGCCCCTTCGGCTTCGCCGCTCCGCTCCGCCAGGTAGCGTTCCAGCCAGCGGATGTCGTAGGCGCCCGCCACGATGTCCGGCTCCTGGACGAGGTCGCGGAAGAGCGGGATCGTCGTCTGGATGCCGTCCACGACGAATTCGTCGAGCGCGCGGCGGAGCCGGCTGAGGCATTCCTCGCGCGTCCGGCCGTGCACGATGAGCTTGCCGATCAGGCTGTCGTAATAGGGCGGGATCGAATAGCCCTGATAGACGCCGGAATCGACGCGCACGCCGAGCCCGCCCGGCGGATGGAAATAGGTGATGCGGCCCGGCGAAGGCGCGAAGGTGTGTGGGTTCTCCGCGTTGATCCGGCATTCGATGGCGTGACCGGAGAACGTCACGTCCTCCTGCTTCACCGAGAGCTTCGAGCCCGACGCCACGCGGAGTTGCTCCACCACCAGGTCGATGCCCGTGATCGCCTCCGTCACCGGGTGCTCGACCTGCAGGCGCGTATTCATCTCGATGAAGTAGAACTCGCCGTTCTCGTACAGGAACTCCACCGTGCCCGCGCCGGAATAGCCGAGATCGGCCATCGCGCCGGCGACGGTCCGGCCGATCCGGACGCGCTCCTCGGGGCTGAGCGCCGGCGACGGCGCCTCCTCCCAGACCTTCTGGTGGCGGCGCTGGAGCGAGCAGTCGCGCTCGCCGAGATGGATGGCGCTGCCCTGCCCGTCGCCGAGCACCTGGACCTCGATGTGGCGCGGCCGGCCGAGATATTTCTCGATGTAGACCGCGTCGTCGCCGAAGGCCGAGCGCGCCTCCGACTTCGCGGTGGCGAGCGCGCGCTCGAGATTCGCCTCCGTCTCGGCCACCTTCATGCCGCGGCCGCCGCCGCCCGCAGCCGCCTTGATGAGGACCGCATAGCCGATCTCGGCCGCCAGCCGGCGCGCCTCGGCCTCGTCGCGCACGGCGCCCTGCGATCCCGGCACGACCGGAATGCCGAGGCGGACGGCGGTCTCCTTGGCCTGGATCTTGTCGCCCATGATGCGGATGTGCTCGGCGGACGGGCCGATGAACCGGATCCCGTGCGCCTCCAGGATGTCGGCGAAGCGGGCGTTCTCCGACAGGAAGCCGTAGCCCGGATGTACGGCGTCCGCGCCGGTGATCTCGCAGGCCGACACGATCCGCGGGATGTTCAGATAGCTCTCGCTCGCCGAAGGCGGCCCGATGCAGACGCTCTCGTCGGCGAGGCGGACGTGCATCGCGTTCGCGTCCGCGGTCGAATGCACCGCGACCGTCTGGATGCCGAGCTCCTTGCAGGCCCTGAGGACCCGCAGCGCGATCTCGCCGCGATTGGCGATGAGGACCTTGGAGAACATCAGCCGTGCCGCCGGCTCACTCGATGACCATCAGCGGCTCGCCGTACTCGACCGGCTGCCCGTCCTCCACCAGGATCGCGACGACCTTGCCCGACTTTGTCGCCGTCACCTCGTTCATGTGCTTCATCGCCTCCACGATGAGGATGGTCTGGCCGACGGAGACGGGCTCGCCGACCTCCACGAAGGGCCGCGCGTCCGGCGAGGCGGCGCGGTAGCAGGTGCCGACCATCGGCGAGGCGATGACGCCTGGATGCTTGGCGAGATCCGGCGGCTCGAGGGCCGCGGCCTCCTCCATCGTGTCCTCGGAAGGCAGCGGCCGGGCGGCCGGCATCGCGGCAGGCACGTAATGCGCCTGCATCTGCGGCGCGCCGCGCGAGACGCGGATGCGGAAATCGTCCTGCTCGATCTCGATCTCGGCGAGGTCGGTCTCGCGCAGCAGCGCCGCCAGGTCGCGGATGAGGTCCTTGTCGATGCCGTGCTTGGAATGGGCCATCTTGATGTGCGCTCCTCAGGCCGTCCGCAGCGCGACGAGCGCGTCGACGGCGAGCAGGTAGGAATGGACGCCGAAGCCGCAGATCACCCCGCGCGCCACCGGCGAGATCGTCGAATGGTGGCGGAAGGCTTCGCGCGCGAAGACGTTCGAAATGTGGACCTCGACCACCGGCGCATCGATGGAGCGAATCGCGTCGTGCAGCGCGATCGAGGTGTGGGTGTAGGCGCCGGCATTCAGCACCACGCCCGCCGAATCGTTCGCCGCATGCAGCCAGTCGACGAGTTCGCCCTCGTGATTCGACTGCCGGAACACGGCCCCGTAGCCGCGCGAGGCGGCGTGGTCCCTCACCAGCGATTCGATCTCGGAGAGCGTCTGCGCGCCATAGACGCCCGGCTCGCGAAGACCGAGGCGGTTGAGGTTCGGGCCGTTGAGGATGTGGATCGTGGGCGCCATGAAGCGGTTCGGGCGATGGGAAGCCGGCGCGCGGCGTCGGCCTTATAGGCCGCTTTGCCGCGGCGCGCAAAGCGTTGTGCGCCGGCAACACCGGGAACCGATTCGGAACCGTCGGCGCTGCGGTCACCGCGCAGGCGCCTCCGTCGGCCGGACTTTTCCCCACTATACCCGCGCTTCTTGCCCAGTTCCGCCGCGCAGGCCGCAGGCGTTGACCGAATCTCCCGGCCACGGTTAGCGTTCCCCTGCTCGCCGGCCGATGTCAGCCGGGAGCGCTCCTTCGGTCCCGATCTCCACTGCCGGCGCAGTCCCGAGCGGCTGCGCGAACGGTAAACCGTTTCTTCACGTCTGACCTACATCTTGTGGACCGACGAATTCTGGAGCACCATATAAAGCGATCCGGTCTAGACTGATCGAGTCGCACCAACGGACCGGCCGGTCGCCACGAGGCCTGGCGAGCCGGCCGAGCGGCGGACCTGAAAACCCTCCCGGACGCCTGTCCGGGGCTGCGGCCGGGCGACCGGTCGACGATACGAGACGGGGCAGAGCATGCGGATTTCGCGCCATTACACCGAAGCCGGCCGGTCGCCTTACGCGGCCATCGAATTCCGCACCGCCACGAGCGAGATCCGCAATCCGGACGGCTCGGTCGTGTTCCGGCTCGACAATGCCGAGGTGCCCGCCGCCTGGAGCCAGGTGGCCGTCGACGTGCTCGCCCAGAAGTACTTCCGCAAGGCCGGCGTGCCGGTGCGGCTGAAGCGCGTCGAGGAGAACGGCGTCCCGTCCTGGCTGTGGCGCTCCGCGGCGGACGAGGCGGCACTGGGCGATCTGCCCAAGGCCGAGCGGACCGGCCCGGAGACCGACGCCCGCCAGGTGTTCGACCGGCTCGCCGGCACCTGGACCTACTGGGGCTGGAAGGGCGGCTATTTCGACGGGGAGGAGGACGCGCAGGCCTTCTTCGACGAGCTGCGCTACATGCTCGCCACCCAGAAATGCGCGCCGAACAGCCCGCAATGGTTCAACACCGGCCTGCACTGGTCCTACGGCATCGACGGGCCGAGCCAGGGCCATTTCTACGTCGACCACCAGACCGGCAAGCTGGTGAAGTCGAAAACCGCCTACGAGCACCCGCAGCCGCACGCCTGCTTCATCCAGTCGGTCGCCGACGACCTCGTCAACGAGGGCGGCATCATGGACCTCTGGGTGCGCGAGGCGCGGCTCTTCAAGTACGGCTCGGGCACCGGCTCGAACTTCTCGCGCCTGCGCGGCGAAGGCGAGCGCCTCTCCGGCGGCGGCAAGTCGTCCGGCCTGATGTCGTTCCTGAAGATCGGCGACCGCGCCGCCGGCGCGATCAAGTCCGGCGGCACCACCCCGCGCGCGGCCAAGATGGTGGTGGTCGACATCGACCATCCCGACATCGAGGACTACATCGACTGGAAGGTGAAGGAGGAGCAGAAGGTCGCCGCCCTCGTCACCGGCTCCAAGACCATCTCGAAGCACCTCAACCTGGTGCTGAAGGCCTGCGTGAACTGCGAGGGCCCCGGCGAGGATTGCTACGACCCGGAGAAGAACCCGGCCCTGAAGCGCGAGATCCGCGCCGCGAAGAAGGCCGCCGTGCCGGAGAACTTCATCCGCCGCGTCATCCAGTTCGCCCGCCAGGGCTACACGAGGATCGAATTCCCGATCTACGACACCGACTGGGATTCGGAGGCCTATCTCACCGTCTCCGGCCAGAACTCGAACAATTCGGTGCGCGTCACCGACGAGTTCCTGCGCAAGGTGGAGGCGGACGAGGACTGGCAGCTCATCCGCCGCATCGACGGCAAGCTCCACAAGACGGTGAAGGCGCGCGACCTCTGGGAGCGCGTCGGCTACGCCGCCTGGGCCTCGGCCGATCCGGGCATCCAGTACCACACCACCGTCAACGACTGGCACACCTGCCTCGCCGACGGCGAGATCCGGGCCTCGAACCCGTGCTCGGAATACATGTTCCTGGACGACACGGCCTGCAACCTCGCCTCGCTGAACCTCCTGCAGTTCCGCCGCGAGGACGGCCGCTTCGACACCGCCGCCTTCGAGCACGCCGTCCGGCTGTGGACGGTCGTGCTCGAGATCTCGATCCTGATGGCGCAGTTCCCGTCGAAGGAGATCGCCCGGCTCTCCTACGAGTACCGCACGCTCGGGCTCGGCTACGCCAATATCGGCGGCCTGCTGATGACCTCCGGCATCCCCTACGATTCCCCGGAAGGCCGCGCCATCTGCGGCGCCATCACCGCGCTGATGACCGGCACGGCCTACGCCACCAGCGCCGAGATGGCCGAAGGCCTCGGCCCCTTCATGCATTTCCCGCGCAACCGCGAGACCATGCTGAAGGTGATCCGCAACCATCGCCGCGCCGCGCAGGGCCTGTCGCAGGGCTACGAGGGGCTGCGCACCAATCCGGTCCCGCTCGACCACGCCGCCTGCCCCGACGCCAATCTCGTGGAGCGCGCCGTCGCCGCCTGGGACCGGGCGCTCGAGCTCGGCGAATGGCACGGCTACCGCAACGCCCAGGCGACGGTCATCGCGCCGACCGGCACGATCGGCCTCGTCATGGATTGCGACACGACCGGCATCGAGCCCGACTTCGCGCTGGTGAAGTTCAAGAAGCTCGCCGGCGGCGGCTATTTCAAGATCATCAACCAGGCCGTGCCGCAGGCGCTCCGGACGCTCGGCTACGACGAGGCTTCGATCGCGGCGATCGTCGACTATGCGGTCGGCCGCGGCACGCTCCAGGGCGCGCCGGGCATCAACCACGAGAGCCTCGCCGCCAAGGGCTTCACGCCCGAGAAGATCGCCGCCGTCGAGGCCGGGCTGAAGTCGGCCTTCGACATCAAGTTCGCCTTCAACAAGTGGACGCTCGGCGAGGCCTTCTGCCGCGAGGCGCTCGGCATTTCCGAGGACAGCCTGAACGACCTCTCCTTCGATCTCCTCGCCGCGATCGGCTTCTCCCGGCGCGAGATCGAGGCGGCCAACGTGCATTGCTGCGGGGCGATGACGCTGGAGGGCGCGCCGGGGCTCAAGGACGAGCACCTGCCGGTCTTCGACTGCGCCAATCCGTGCGGCCGGCTCGGCAAGCGCTACCTCTCGGTGGAGAGCCACATCCGCATGATGGCGGCCGCCCAGCCCTTCATCTCCGGCGCCATCTCCAAGACCATCAACATGCCGAACGCGGCGACGGTGGAGGACTGCAAGGCCGCCTACATGCTGTCCTGGAAGCTGGCGCTGAAGGCGAACGCCCTCTACCGGGACGGCTCCAAGCTGTCGCAGCCGCTCAACTCGGCGCTGATCGCGGACGGCGAGGAGGACGAGGAGGAAGCGGCCGAGGCGCTCGCGCAGGCCGCGCCGCCGGCCAAGGCGGCGGTCGCCGCCGAGCGCATCGTGGAGCGGATCGTCGAGCGCGTCATGCGCGAGCGCGAGAAGCTTCCCGACCGGCGCAAGGGCTACACCCAGAAGGCGATCGTCGGCGGCCACAAGGTGTACCTCCGGACCGGCGAGTACGACGACGGCCGGCTCGGCGAGATCTTCATCGACATGCACAAGGAGGGCGCCGCCTTCCGCGCGATGATGAACAATTTCGCCATCGCGATCTCGCTCGGCCTGCAATACGGCGTGCCGCTCGACGAATACGTGGAGGCCTTCACCTTCACCCGCTTCGAGCCGGCCGGCATGGTGCAGGGCAACGAGGCGATCCGGAACGCGACATCGATCCTCGACTACGTCTTCCGCGAGCTCGCGATCTCCTATCTCGAGCGGCACGACCTCGCCCACGTCAATCCGGACGATCTCGGCGCGACCACCATCGGCCGCGGGGTCGCGGCCGAGAAGCCGCAGCCGCCGGTCCCGGTCAGCCACGGGCTGGTGCGCGGCCAGACGCAGAAATTCCGCGTCCTGCCCGGCGAGCCGAAGGGCCAGGCGGGCGGCCAGGCCCGCGCGCTTGAGGCTCTCGTCGGCACCGCGGGCTAGGAGG
>JAEZEK010000014.1 GCA_023417735.1 Pseudomonadota bacterium
GCTCGGCGTCGGCCGCGGTCGCAGCCACCGCCTTCAGCCGCTCCACCGCATGCGCGACGGTCAACCCGAACCGCGCCGAATAGAGCGCGTAGACGTTGTTCGGCACCGTCTCGACGCGGTCGAGCGCGGGGAAGCGGCCGGCGGGGAGGACGATCTCCTCGGCGATCACCGGCTGCCCGTCGAGGAAGCGTGTGCGGCGCAGGTCCCAGACCAGGCCGCGCGGCGGCAGGCCGAGCTTCGCGCGGGCGGCGGCGCTCGCCTTGGTCTTCACCAGCGCGGTGACGGTGCTGTCGGGCAGCCGGCGCCGGCCGTCATCGGCGGTCAGCTTGAAGAACTTGAACAGGAGGCGTCCCTCCTCGGGCTCGGCCACGAAGGTGCCGCGGCCCTGCCGGCGCATGACGAGGTTGTCGGCGGCGAGCGAATCGAGCGCCTTGCGCACGGTGCCCTGGCTCACCCCCATCTCGACCGCGAGCTGCTGCTCGCTCGGCAGCATCTGGCCGGGCTGCCAGCGCCCGTCGATCAGCCGCGACACCATCGCCTCGCGCACCTGGCGGTAGAGCGGGCGGAGTTCGAATGCCGTTTCGGAAATTTCCGCCTCCATCGGCCGACGCGCATCATCAACTTAGCACGCCCCCGGTTGACATCGGAAGCGGTCCGTATCTTATGTCTTATATAAGATACACCCCATCACCGCGAGAGGGAGCACCGAATGAGCATTCCGCAATTGCTCGTGCACGAGCATGACGACAATGTCGGCGTCGTCGTCGTCGAGGGCCTGAAGGCCGGCACCGACATGCTGTGCGTCGTCACGGCCGACAATTCCTCGTTCAACCTGACGGCCAAGTCCGACGTGCCGATCGGCCACAAGATCGCGCTGAAGGACCTGAAGTCCGGCGACACCGCGATCAAGTACGGCGAGGACATCGGCCGCTTCGTCGCCGACGTGGAGAAGGGCGGCCACGTCCACGTCCACAATCTGAAGACCAAGCGCTGGTAAGCGCCGCCGGTCGGCGCAGCCCCCACACCCGCAATTTCGCCCGCGCGGCTCGGTAACCGGAGCGCCGGGACCAGACACGGAGGCCAGCATGGCTCTCAACGGCAATCAGAAGATCATGGCCTACCGGCGCGAGAACGGCCGCGTCGGCGTCCGCAACCACGTCGTCATCCTGCCCGTCGACGACATCTCGAACGCGGCCTGCGAAAGCGTCGCCAACAACATCAAGGGCACGATGGCGCTGCCGCACGCCTACGGGCGGCTCCAGTTCGGCGAGGATCTCGACCTGCATTTCCGGACGATGATCGGCACCGGGTCCAACCCGAACGTCGCCGCCGTCGTCGTGATCGGCATCGAACCCGGCTGGACCAACCGCATCGTCGAGGGCATCGCCAAGACCGGCAAGCCGGTGGCGGGCTTCTGGATCGAGCAGAACGGCGACCTGAAGACGATCATGGACGCCTCGCGCAAGGCGAAGGAGTTCGTGCACTGGGCGACCGAGCTGCAGCGCGAGGAGTGCGACATCTCCGAGCTCTGGGTCTCCACCAAGTGCGGCGAGAGCGACACCACGACCGGCCTCGGCTCGTGCCCGACGGTCGGCAACATGTACGACAAGCTGATCCCAGCCGGCATCTACGGCTGCTTCGGCGAGACCTCGGAGATCACCGGCGCCGAGCACATCTGCAAGGAGCGCGCGGCGACGCCGGAGGTCGGCGAGCGCTGGTACAAGATGTGGAAGGCCTACCAGGACGACGTCATCGAGGCGAACAAGGTCGACGACCTCTCCGAGAGCCAGCCGACCAAGGGCAACATCGAGGGCGGCCTGTCCACGATCGAGGAGAAGGCGCGCGGCAATCTGGAGAAGATCGGCCGCGAGTGCCGCTACATCGACATCCTGGAGCCGGCCGAGGCGCCGAAGGCCGGGCCGGGCCTCTACTTCATGGACAGCTCGTCGGCGGCGGCCGAATGCGTGACGCTGATGGCGGCCGGCGGCTACGTCATCCACACCTTCCCGACCGGGCAGGGCAACGTCATCGGCAACCCGATCGTGCCGGTCATCAAGATCACCGCCAACCCGCGCACGGTGCGGACCATGTCGGAGCACGTCGACGTCGACGTCTCGGGCATCCTGCGCCGCGAGATGACCATCGACCAGGCCGGCGACGCGCTGATCGACATGGTCGTGCGCACCGCCAACGGCCGCAACACGGCGGCGGAGGCCCTTGGCCACCGCGAGTTCGTCATGACGAAGCTCTACCGCAGCGCCTGACCGGCCCTGCGCAGTCACGGGCCGGCGCCGCGTTGCGCCGGCCCTTTCCATTTCTGCGCCGGGTCCTGCGGCGATTGCGCGCCCGGCGAGGATACCTGCCATGACCTCGTCTCCGCCGGCCGGCTGGCCGGACCGCCTTCGCGAAGAGCTCGGCCGCATCGGCCCGGGCTTCGCGGTCGCGCTGACGGTCGCGGCGGCCGCCTCCTTCGTGTCGGAGACCTATGGCGGCCCGGTCATGCTGCTCGCGCTGCTCCTCGGCATGGCGCTCAGTTTCCTCTCGGAGGCCGGCCGCTGCCCGCCCGGCATCCAGTTCACGGCGAAGCGGGTGCTGCGCATCGGCATCGCGCTGCTCGGGCTGAGGATCGCGGCGAGCGACGTCGTCGCGCTCGGGCTGCAGACGGTCGAGCTGGTGATCGCGGGCGTGGTGCTGACCATCCTCTCCGGCGTGGCGCTGGCGCGGTTCGTCGGACGCGGCGCGCGCTTCGGCACGCTGATCGGCGGCGCCACCGCCATCTGCGGCGCCTCGGCCGCGCTCGCCATCGCCTCCGTGCTGCCGCGCCGCCCGGAATCCGACCGCGAGACGATCTTCGTGGTGGTCGCCGTCACGACGCTCTCCACCATCGCGATGGTCATCTACCCGGCGCTCTTCCACGCCCTCGGCTTCGACCGCTACCAGATCGGCATCCTCGTCGGCGCGACCATTCACGACGTCGCGCAGGTCGTCGGCGCGGGCTACGCCGTCTCCGATCTCACCGGCGACACCGCGACGGTGGTGAAGCTCTTCCGCGTCGCGCTCCTGCTGCCGGTGGTCTTCATCATCTCCATGCTGTTCGCCCGCGCCCGCACCGGCGGCGAGGCGCGGCAGCTGCCGGTGCCGGTCTTCGCGATCGTCTTCGCCGCGCTCGTGGTCGTGAATTCCTTCGGCGTCGTTCCGGACCTGATTCGCGAGCCGCTCGTCGGGCTCTCGCGCTGGTGCCTCATCGCCGCGGTCGCTGCGATCGGCCTCTCGACGTCGCTGAAGGAGATCGCGAAGGTGGGATTTCCGCCCGTCTTCGTTGCCGTCGGCACCACGATCGTGCTTCTTGTCTTTACGCTGGCCGCGGTCGTCCTGATCGTGAATTGACCCGCGCCGGCACCATTGAACGCAAACGCCTGGGACATTCGTCCGGAAAAGATGAGGGAGAGAAACGGGATGCGATTCTTCACGAGCACCAGGACGATCGTCGCGGCCGCCGTGGTGGCCGTTGCGAGCGTCGGCAGCGCCGCGGCGTTCCCGGACAAGCCGGTGGACTACATCATTCCGTTCGGCCCGGGCGGCGAGTCGGACATCGCCGCGCGCCTGCAGCAGCCCTTCTTCAAGCAGAAGTTCGGGCAGGACCTCGTCGTCTCCTACAAGGAAGGCGGCGGCGGGGCGGTCGGCTGGGCCCAGCTCAACAGCCTGAACAGCGACGGCCACACCATCATGGGCATCAACCTGCCGCACGTGGTGATCCAGCCGGCCGAGAAGGACGTCGGCTACAAGATGGAGGACCTCGTCCCGGTCTACTGGTTCCAGTACACCCCGGACGCGATCGTCGTGACGGCCGGCAGCCAGTTCAAGACGCTCGAGGACATGATCGCCTATGCCAAGGAGAACCCGGGCCGCGTGACCTTCTCCGGCTCCGGCAAGGGCACGGCGAACCACCTCGCGCAGGTGCGGTTCGACGAGCTCGCCGGCATCAAGACGACCTACGTGCCGTTCGGCGGCACCGGGCCCGCCACCACCGCCATGCTCGGCGAGCAGGTCGTCGCCTCGTGGGGCTACACCACCGTCGGCGCGGCGCAGGGCGAGCAGGTCCGCATGCTCGCCGTCGCGATGGAGGAGCGGCACCCGCTGTTCCCGGACGTGCCGACCTTCAAGGAGCTCGGCTTCGACATGGTCGGCGGCGCGCTCCGCGGCATCGCGGTTCCGAGCGGCGTCTCGGAGGAGCACCGCAAGGCGTGGTCGGACATGATCGGCGAGGTCAACAAGGACGAGGCCTTCCGCAAGCAGATGCTCGACGGCGGCTTCGCGCTCATCGACATCCCCTACGAGGAGATGGACGCCTACATGAACGAGCAGAAGGAGGCCTATCTGGCCGCCGCCCGTGAAGCGGGCATCCTGAAGTAGACGAGACGGGTCGCGAACCATGAGGGGGCGGTCGTGACCGGTCTCGAGCATCTGATCGCCGCGCTGACGCCGCTGAACCTGCTCTTCGCATTGTTCGGCGTCGTCGCCGGCACCGTGATCGGATCGATCCCGGGGCTGACCGCCACCATGGCGGTCGCCGTCCTGGTGCCGCTCACCTTCACGATGGAGCCGGCCTCCGCGCTCATCCTGATGGGCGCGATCTATACCGGCGCCATCTATGGCGGGGCCTATTCGGCCATCCTCCTCAACACGCCCGGAACGCCCTCGGCGATCGCCACCACCTTCGACGGCTATCCGATGGCGCGGCGCGGCGACGGCGATCTCGCGATCACCGTCGCCTGCCTGGCGAGCGTGGTCGGCGGCCTCGTCGGGGCGCTCTTCCTGCTGACCCTCGCGCCGCCGCTCTCGCGCGTGGCGCTCGCCTTCGGGCCGGTGGAGTATTTCTGGCTGGCGATCTTCGGCCTCTCGCTGATCGCGGCGCTGTCGGAGGGCAGCGTCTGGAAGGGCATCGCGGGCGGCGCGCTCGGGCTGCTCCTGTCCTGCGTCGGCGTCGCGGCGGTTTCCTCCGACGTCCGCCTCACCTTCGGCAGCCAGACGCTCGTCGGCGGCATCCAGATCGTCGCCGCGCTGATCGGCCTCTACTGCATTCCCGTCCTGATCGACCTCGCCGCCACGCCCGACCGGCACCTGAAGCTCGACGAGAACCAGGCGCCGCGGGGCTTCCGCCTGCGCGAGGCCATCGCCATCACGATGCGGCAGAAGTTCAACGTGCTGCGCTCCTCGGTCATCGGCACGGTGGTCGGGATCCTGCCCGGGGCGGGCGGCTCCATCGCCTCGCTGGTCGCCTATTCGGAAGCGCGCCGCACGGCGCGGCGCGACCAGCATTACGGCCGCGGCGAACCGGGCGGCATCATCGCCTCGGAATCCTCGAACAACGCCACCGTCGGCGGCGGCTTCATCCCGACGCTGGTCCTCGGCATCCCCGGCACGCCGCCGGACGCCGTGATCCTGGGCGCGCTGCTCGTGCAGGGCATCCGCACCGGGCCGAAGCTCTTCGAGGCACAGGGTGCGATTGCCTACACCTTCATCTGGGGCCTGGTGCTCGCCACCATCCTGATGCTGCCGACGGGCCTGCTGCTCGGCCGCTACGCCTACCGCACCATCATCACCATCCCGAAGGCGGTGCTCGTCCCGACCGTCGCCTTCATGACGATCATCGGCACCTACGCGATCCGCAACAGCGGCTCGGACGTCATCATCATGGTGCTGCTCGGCATTGCCGGCTGGATCGTCTCGCGCTTCGGCTTCGCGGTCTCCCCGATCGTGCTCGGCCTCATCCTCGGGCCGATCGCCGAGCAGGGCTTCGTCCAGGCCTGGACGATCGGCACCGCGATCGACGACCTGCCGGGCATGTTCTTCGGCCGGCCGATCAGCCTCGCCATCATCGCCTTCACGCTCCTCACGCTGTTCTACCCCGCCGCGAAGGCGTGGTGGGAGGCGCGGCGGAGCGGCGCGCCGGCGGCGGCGGTGCTGAAG
>JAEZEK010000059.1 GCA_023417735.1 Pseudomonadota bacterium
CCCCTGGCCGGCGTGGTCCCGGTCGATACGACCGGCGCCGGCGATTCCTTCGGCGGCGGCTATCTCGCCGCACGGCTCCTCGGCCGTGCCCCGGTCGAGGCGGCGCATGCCGGCCACCGCGTGGCCGCCCGCGTCGTCGGCGTGCACGGCGCGCTGACGCGGCTCGACGCCGGAATGCTCGCCCCGGCATAGGTGCAGAGCGCCGGTCGGGGCACCTTCGATGCACGGTTGGCGCCGTTCGCGGCTTCGACCCGCTTTCGCACTATCTTGAACGAGACGAGCCGAGAGGAGTGCGCACCATGACTGCTTCGCCGCGACCGACATGCCGGGTCGTCCGCCCGGGCCACAGCTACGAGGGGAAGCAGGGGCTCAGCTATTTCGAGGGCGTGGCGAAGGAGACCGTGGGGTCCAGCGCCCTCTGCATGCATCTCGTCACGCTCCCGCCGGGCGCGCGTGCCAGGGCCCACCTGCACGAGAGCCACGAAACGGCGATCTACGTCCTGAGCGGCGAGTCGCACACCTGGTTCGGCGACCGGCTCCAGGAGCACGTCGTCGTGAAGGCCGGCGAGATGCTCTACATCCCGGCCGGCGTGCCGCACCTGCCGGCCAATCTCGCCGACGCGCCCTGCACGGCGGTGATCGCGCGCACCGACCCGAACGAGCAGGAGAGCGTCGTCCTCCTGCCGGAGCTCGACGCGCTCGTGCCGATCGCCCCGGTCAGCGGAGACCCTTGATGATCTCGCCGAGCGTCCCGACCAGCCGATCGATCTCCGCTCTGCTGATGATCAGCGGCGGCGAGAGCGCGATCGTGTCGCCGGTCGTGCGGATCATGATGCCGCGCTCATAGGCCTCGATGAAGGCCGTGAAGGCGCGCTTGGTCGGCTCGCCCGGGATCGGCTCCAGCTCGATCGCGCCGACGAGGCCCATGTTCCGGATGTCCAGGACGTGCGGGAGGGCGCGGAGCGCGTGGAGGGCGTCGGCGAAATAGTCCTCGAGCTCGGCGGCACGGGTGAGGAGCCCCTCCTCCCTGTAGATGTCGAGCGTCGCGAGCCCGGCCGCGCAGGAGACCGGGTTCCCCGAATAGGTGTAGCCGTGGAAGAACTCGATGAGATGCTCCGGGCCGTTCATGAAGGCGTCGTAGATCCGGCCCGTCACGAACACCGCGCCCATCGGGACGACGCCGTTGGTGATGCCCTTGGCGGTCGTCATGATGTCGGGGACGACGCCGAAGCGGTCCGCGGCGAAGGGGGTGCCGAGCCGCCCGAAACCGGTGATCACCTCGTCGAAGATGAGGAGGATGCCGTGGCGGTCGCAGATTGCGCGAAGCCGTTCGAGATAGCCCTTCGGGGGCAGGAGCACGCCGGTCGAGCCGGCCACCGGCTCGACGATCACGGCCGCGATGGTCGAGGCGTCATGGAGTGCGACGAGGCGCTCGAGATCGTCGGCGAGCTCCGCACCGTGCTCCGGCTGGCCGCGCGCGAACGCGTTGCGCTCCGGGTCGTGCGTGTGGCGGATGTGGTCGACCCCGGCGAGCAGCGTGCCGAACATCTTCCGATTCGACACGATGCCGCCGACGGAGATGCCGCCGAAGTTCACGCCGTGATAGCCGCGCTCCCTGCCGATGAGGCGGAACCGGCTGCCTTCGCCGCGCACGCGCTGGTAGGCGAGCGCGACCTTCAGCGCCGTATCGACCGATTCGGAACCGGAATTCGTGAAGAAGACGTGGTCGAGCCCTTGCGGGGCGGTCGCGACGAGCCGCGCCGCGAGCTCGAACGCCTTCGGGTGCCCCATCTGGAACGCCGGTGCGTAATCGAGCTCGGTCAGCTGCCGGTGGACGGCGTCGGCGATCTGGCGCCGGCCGTGGCCGGCATTGACGCACCACAGGCCCGACGTGCCGTCGAGAAGCTCGCTGCCTTCGGCGTTGCGGTAGTACATCCCCTCCGCGCCGACGAGCATGCGCGGCTTCTTCTTGAACTGCCTGTTCGCCGAGAACGGCATCCAGAAGGCTTCCAGATTGTTGGTGGCGCGCGCTTCCCCGGAGGGCATGATGGACTCCTGCTCGTGGCCGGCGGCACGGCCCGCATCGGGCCTCGGCTCGGGCCGGCAGGGCGACGCTATGTGGGCCTCGGGGGCCGGTCAAGGACGCGCGTGGGCCTCTCCTCCCGAAGAAGTGTCCGGTCGTGCGCGGCTGCCGCATGCCCGGCCGCCTGAACGGGCGAGCGGCCGGTTGACGCTGCCAGGCCGATCCTCATGATCGCGCCGTGAACCATTCGGGCACTTCAGGCATTCTCGTCCGCCCGAGCCGGGCCGGCCGCACAGGCGGGACCCGGTCCGGCGACCATTCTCGCAGGCGCTGCGCGCCGTTCAGGAACAGGGATCCCGCATGACTTCAGTTCGCTCCTCCCTCGCCGCCCTGGCGGTCCTCGCCGGCCTTGCGGCCGGGTCGGCGCAGGCCGCCACCTGCGGCAACGACGCCTCCGGGTTCCCGGCCTGGAAGGAGGCGTTCAGGCAGGAAGCGCGGGCGGCGGGCCTGTCGCGATCGCTGGCCGCGCTCGACGGCGTCACCTACGACAGCGGCGTCATCAAGCTCGATCGCTCGCAGAAGCCGTTCAAGATGAGCTACGAGGCGTTCGTGAAGCAGCGGCTCTCGTCGGGGCGGGTCTCGCAGGGCAAGAAGCGGATGACGCAGCATGCGGCCCTCCTGCGCCAGCTCGAGCAGCGCTACGGCGTGCCCGGCTCGATCCTCGTCGCGATCTGGGGGATGGAGACCGATTACGGCGCCGTGAGTGGCAACAAGAAGGCGATCCGCTCCCTCGCCACCCTGGCCTATGACTGCCGCCGGTCGGCCTTCTTCAAGAACGAGCTGCTCGCCGCGCTCACCATCGTGGAGCGGGGCCGCATGCATCCCGACCAGATGGTCGGCGGCTGGGCCGGCGAGATCGGCCAGACCCAATTCCTCGCCTCCAACTACCTTCAGTTCGCGGTCGACGGCGACGGCGACGGCCGCATCGACGTCGTCAACAGCACCGCCGACGTGCTCGCCTCCACGGCCAACTACCTGGCCGCCCACGGTTGGCGGCGGGGGGCAGGCTGGCATCCCGGCGAGCCCAATTTCGCGGTCATCACCACCTGGAACAGCTCGAGCAACTACCAGCGGACGATCGCGCGCTTCGCCGACATCCTGGAGGGCCGCGGCTGACCGCGGCCGGGCGTGGGCAACCCGCCCGTCACGCCGGCCCGGCGCCGTGACAGGCTGAAACACGACGCGGCGGAACTGAAACACGGCCGACACGATCGCGCCGCGATCCGCAATCGAGGCGAAACCCCCGACTGCTAGGGAGCAGCCGAAACGGGGGACATTCTCATGCTTCGCTATCTCGCGGTCCGCACATTCGGCTTCGTCGCGCTCACGACCCTCTCCACCGTGGTGCTGGCGTTCCCCTATCTGGTCTAGGCCGAGACGGGTCCGGCACCAAGAGCAGAGGGTCGGGGTGGCCGGCTTGGCCCGGAGCGCCATGTTTCTGTACGTTCGACGCCGGCGGATGGGCCGGACCGCGTGCAGGACGGATGAATGGGATACGCGCTTTACGGGCCGAAATGGGGCGACGACCCGACCTACGGCACCGGCGGTGGCACGGTCAGCTACAGCTTCGCCGGCATAGGCAGCAGCACCACCTACTATTCCTTCACCGGGATGCTCAACGACGCCTACCAGGGCGCCGTCGCGGCGGCCTTCGCGCGCTGGGCCTACCATGCCGACATCGCCTTCGTCGCGACGGCCGACTCGGTGTCGGTCGACATCCGCCTTGGCTGGGATGCGATAGACGGGCCTGGCGGCAGCCTCGCCCAGACGACCTTCTCGTTCAATTCGGCCGGTACCATCCTCTATGCCGAGATCGCGTTCGACACGGCCGAGAACTGGGTCGCGACGAACGACCAGGTCTCAGCCGGCAGGATCAGCTTCGAGACGATCGCGACGCACGAGATCGGGCACGCGCTCGGCCTCGCCCATTACACGGCCGAGCCGTCCATCATGAACCCCTACTACAGTGCGGCGACGCTCGAGCCGACGGCGAGCGACGTCGAGGGCATCCAGGCGCTCTACGGTCCGCGCTCGCACTGGTCCTGGGCCTATGGCTGGCATCTCGACTGGTTCTACGGCTGGCACACCGACTGGGCGGCCGAATGGACGCAATCCGCGCAGTACGGCTGGTACACGGAATGGGTGCTCGGCTGGGACCTCGGCTGGGCCCACGGCTGGTACAGCCATCCCGCGCCGGCCTGGGCCTACGGCTGGCACTTCGGCGGGCGCTGGGGCTGGACCACCGGCTGGTGGGCGTGGAACCTCGGCTGGCATCCGGGCTGGTCGCTCTACGGCACCTGGGCGTACGGCTGGTACGGGACCTGGACCCTCGGCTGGTCGCTCGCGCCGGTCTACGGCTGGTACGGGTGGTGGGTTGCGGGCTGGGACTTCGACTGGGCGCTCGGCTGGCACGTCGAGCCGGGCGCCGGCTGGAGCTACGGCTGGTACGGCACCTGGTCCCATGGCTGGTGGTTCGGCTGGTTCTACGGATGGCAGTACGGCTGGTGGCACGGCTGGACCATCGACTGGGATTTCGGATGGCACGCCGCCGCGCCCTGGTTCTGGAGCCAGGGATGGCAATACGGCTGGCACCTCGTGCCGGGCGGCGGCTGGTGGAGCTGGTCGACGGGCTGGTACGTCGGATGGGCCGTGACCTGGTCATGGACATGGGATTTCGGCTGGCATGGCGTGTGGAGCTACGGATGGTCCGTCGACTGGTTCCTGGGCTGGCACTGGGCCTGGACCTTCGGGTGGACGGCGCTGACGGATTACGGCTGGTACCGGGACTGGGCCCTCGGGTGGTACCTCGCCTGGACCCCCTAGACGTCAGCGAAAGGCGGGCTCGTCGAAGCCGCGGAGCTTGCGGGAGTGGAGGCGGTCGACGCCTTGCACGCGCAGGAGCCGCATCGTCTCCAGGCCGACCATCAGGTGCTGCCGGACCCGCTCGCGGTAGAACGCGTTCGCCACCCCGCCGAGCTTCAGCTCGCCGTGAAGCGGCTTGTCGGAGACGCAGAGGAGCGTGCCGTAGGGCACGCGGAAGCGCAGCCCGTTCGCCGCGACCGTCGCCGATTCCATGTCGACGGCGATCGCGCGGCTGAGGTTGAGGCGGGCGAACAGCTCGTCGAAGCGCAGCTCCCAATTGCGGTTGTCGGTGGTGGCCACCGTGCCGGTCCTCAGCCGCGTCTTCAGGTCCTGGCCGCGCAGTCCTGTGACCGACGCGGTCGCCTCCTGCAAGGCCACCTGGACCTCGGCGATCGGAGGGACCGGAACCCACACGGGCAGGTCCTGGTCGAGCACGTGGTCGTCCCTGACATAGCCGTGGGCGAGGACGTAGTCGCCGAGCAGCTGGCTGCGCCTCAGGCCGGCGCAATGGCCGAGCATGAGCCAGCAATGCGGCCTGAGCACCGCGAGGTGGTCGGTGATCGTCTTGGCGTTGCTCGGCCCGACGCCGATATTGATGAGCGTGATGCCGTCGCAATCCTCCCGCTTCAGGTGATAGGCGGGCATCTGCGGCAGGTAGCGCGGCGTCTCCGGGCCTGGACCGCCCGAGGCGCGCGGCAGCGGCGTCACGACGTTGCCGGGCTCGACGAAGCCGACATAGCCGTCGCGTCCGACCTGCTCCCGCCCGAACTCCACGAAAGCCTCGACGTAGCGCTGGTAGTTGGTCAGCAGCACGAAGCTCTGGAAGTGCTCGACGCGCGTGCCGGTATAGTGCTCGAGGCGGGCGAGCGAATAGTCGACGCGCTCGCCGTCGAAGAGAGCCAGGGGGCGCGGATCGCCGTCGTGGCGCTGAAACGCCCCGTTCGCGATCGAATCGTCCGTGGCGCTGAGGTCGGGCAGCGCGAACCGCTCCTGCAGCGCCCGCACGTCCTCCTCGCCGACATCCGTCACGCTCTCCTCCAGCACAAAGGGGAGCGGGATCTGCCGACGGCTCGCGCCGACCAGGACGGGGACGCGGTGATGCTCCAGGAGAAGCCCGATCTGCTCGCGGTAATAACGCTGGAAGAGGGACGGTCGGGTCAGGGTGGTGCCGTAATCGCCCGGCTCCAGCAGCACCCCGTAGGAGAGGCGCGCATCGACGTGGAGCTCCGCGCGTGCGACCGACAAGCCGACATAGGGATAGGGCGCGTCCACCGGCCGGGGATCCCCGCGATCCGGGCTGGCGAAGGCGCACCGGATCGCGGCAATGCTGCGGTCGTAGATTTCGGAGATCCGCCCGACCGCCGCGACGGCGTCGGTGAAGGCCTCGAGCTCGGTGGCCGAATGGATGAAGTCGCTCCCGCTCATCCGCCGAAAACCGTGTTGAGCTGGCTGCCGACGAGCACGAAGGTGGTCCGCTTCGGAACCTCCTTCAGCCTGCGCGCGCCGATATAGGTCATCATGCTGCGCACGCCCCCCATGATCTCCTGCATGGTCTCGGAAACGGGCCCGCGATAGGGGACCTCGACGGTCTTGCCCTCGGAGGCGCGGTAGTGCGCGACGCCGCCGGCATACTTCCTCATCGCGGTATCGGACGACATTCCGTAGAACGTCATCGCGACCGGCACGCGAGCGCCGTCCCGCTCCTCGTAGCGGATGTCGCCCTCGCATTCATCGTGCCCGGCGAGCATGCCGCCCAGCATCACGAAGTCGGCGCCGGCGCCGTAGGCCTTGGCGACGTCGCCCGGCACCGTGCAGCCGCCGTCGGCGCAGACATGGCCGCCCAGGCCGTGCGCGGCGTCGGCGCATTCGATGATCGCGGAGAGCTGCGGATAGCCGACGCCGGTCATCCGACGGGTCGTGCAGACCGATCCTGGACCGATGCCGACCTTCACGAGGTCGGCGCCCGCCAGGATCAACTGCTCGGTCATGTCGCCCGTGACCACGTTGCCGGCCATGATGACGGCGGCCGGATGCTCGGACCGGATCTCGGACACGAGCTCGACGAACTTCTCCGTGTAGCCGTTCGCCACGTCGAGGCAGATCATCCGGATCGGCGTCGCGGCGGCGACCCGCTTCAGCTTCTCGCGGTCGGCATCCGTGGTACCCAGCGAATAGAAGGCGTTGCGGGCCTCCTTCTCCCGGAAGAAGGCGGCGAGGTCCGCCTCTGCGTAGTGCTTGTGAAGCGCCGTCAGGGCGCCGAACCCGGCGAGCGCGCGCGCCATCGCGAAGGTGCCGGTCACGTCCATGTTCGCGGCGATCAGCGGGAAGCCGGACCATTCCGAACCGGCGTGCCGGAACCTCAGCGTGCGGTCGACATCGACCTCGCTCCGGCTTCCCAGCGTCGAACGCTTCGGCCGGATCAGGACGTCCTTGAAGTCGAGCTTGAGGTCGCTCTCGATGCGCATCGCATTCTCCTGCTGCCCCCGGAACGTGGAGACGCAGGCGCGTCCGGCAAGCCCCTGCGCCGCGCCGTCCCGAAAAGGTCAGCGCTCGTCCGGGTCCAGGGCCTGCAGGTAAGCGAGAAGATCGGCGATCTGCCAGTATTCCATGAAGCGGAGCGCCAGCATCTCCGTCGCGGGCACGCCGTTCATGATCTTGTGGAGCGCCTGCTCGGGGCGGTTGCGGACGACCCAGCCGAGCGAGGACCGGTCGCCCTCCTCGCCGTGCAGGAACCGCCGGCCGTCGATCTGGTGGCAGTTGATGCAGGCGCCCTCGAAGATGTCGCGCCCGCTCTCCGGATTGCCGAGCGAGCGGCCGCTTCCGTCGAAGAAATCCGCTTCGTTCGCCTGCCCGGCGGAAAGGAAGGCGCCCAGGATGTCGATCGCGAGCTCCGGGACCTCTCCGGTCAGGAAGGCGCCGTGCGCCGCGCGGATCCGATCGCCGACAGCAACCGGATCCGCCCCGTCGAGGTCGCGGAGCCCGGGGAAGCGTGCGCCCGGCAGGCGCCGCGCCTGCTCGCCCTCGCCGCCGCGATAGTCCCAGCCGTGGCAGGTGACGCAGCGCCAGGTCTCGCGCGGATTGATCTGCACTTCGGCGGGAAAGGCCGAATTCCTGCCCGGCGGCACGGACTGGCCGAGCACGTTCCACAGATCGTCGTAGAGCTTGCCGCCGACCGACAGCATGAAGACCGGGCCGAGCTCGGTATCGGGAACCGCCAGATCGTCGCCCTGCGGCTCGGCGGTCTGCCCCACCCTGGCGTCGGCGACCACCGATGAACTGCGTCCATTCCCCTCCGCATGGGCGGAGAAGCCGGCCGCGGCGAAGGCGATCAGCGCCGCCGCGCGCAGCAGTGCCGCCAATCCCGACCTGCCGAGATGCAGAAGCCCGTCCATGTCACCGCCGATCGCTCGCGGACGGCGCCCGTCCGCCCGTGCCGAGGCTAGCACAGGCGGACGAAGAGAGCATGCCGAAGGCGCACGGGGGTCCGGTCCGCCCGGCCCGCCGCCCGGTCAGATCACGTAGGAGCGCAGCGGCTCGAAGCCGTTGAAGGCGACCGAGGCATAGGTCGTCGTGTAGGCGCCCGTGCATTCGATCAGCACCTCGTCGCCGACGGTGAGCGAGATCGGCAGATCGTACGGGTTCCTCTCGTAGAGCACGTCGGCCGAATCGCAGGTCGGCCCGGCGACGACGCAAGGTGCCGTCGGCGCCCCGTCGCGCGGCGTGCGGATCGGATAGCGGATCGCCTCGTCCATGGTTTCGGCGAGCCCGCCGAACTTGCCGACGTCGAGATAGACCCAGCGCTGCGGGTCGTCGGGCGACTTCCGCGACACGAGCACGACCTCGGCCTTGAGGACGCCGGCATCGCCGACCATGCCGCGGCCGGGCTCGATGATCGTCTCCGGGATCCTGTTGCCGAAATGGCGCCGCACCGAATCGAAGATCGCCTGCCCGTAGAGCTCCGCCGCCGGCACGTCCTTGAGGTAGCGGGTCGGGAAGCCGCCGCCGAGATTGACCATGGCGAGGTTGATGCCGCGCTCGGTGCAGGCGCGAAAGATCGTCGAAGCGTCGGCGAGCGCGCGGTCCCAAGCCCCCGTGTCGGTCTGCTGCGAACCGACATGGAAGGAGATGCCATAAGCCTGGAGGCCGAGACCGCGGGCGTGATCGAGCACGTCGACGGCATGGCCGGGCGCGCAGCCGAACTTCCGGCTGAGCGGCCATTCGGCGCCCTCGCCGTCGGTCAGGATCCGGCAGAACACGCGTGCGCCGGGCGCCGCGCGAGCGACCTTCTCCACTTCCTCGACGCAATCGACGGCGAAGAGCGAGACGCCGAGGGCGTGCGCCCGCGCGACGTCGCGCTCCTTCTTGATCGTGTTGCCGAAGGAGATGCGGTCGGGGGTCGCGCCGGCCTCGAGCGCCATCTCGATCTCGGCGACCGAGGCTGTGTCGAAGGACGAGCCGAGCGAGGCGAGCAGCGCCAGGATCTGCGGCGCAGGATTCGCCTTCACCGCATAGAAGATGCGGCTGTCGGGCAGGGCCCGCGTGAACGTCTCGTAGTTGCGGCGGACGACGTCGAGGTCGACCACGAGGCAGGGACCATCGGGTCGTCGCACGTCGAGAAAGCTGCGGATGCGCTCCGTCATCATCGGGAATCCCCCGTCAGGCAAGGCGTTTCGGGCCCGGGGAGTCCTGCATCGACGCGCGCCCGCGATGGAGACGGGCGGCGTCCCTGGATCCCCCCAACCGGTCCGAAGACCGGGAGGTTCGCGCCGAAGGGCTCGCTTCCGGCCGAAGCCGAATGTGAGCCACCGCTTGGACGGGAAATCCCGATCCGCACGTCCGGCAATGAGAGTGTGTGCCTCTTCAGTGTCGCCGACCTTTGGAGGGTCGGCAGAGACCAAAAAAGCCCGCCACCGTCGTTGCTTTAAGCCGCCTGCCACATTCGAATGGCGACCACAGGCACGTGCGAATTTGGGCAAGCCCGCATCTATGCGTTTCGCCCGTCGCAATCAATAGCTTGCCGCAGGCTGGGGAAAAAAGATTGTGCGGGCGTCTCGCTGCGCGGGCGCTCAGCTCGTGCGGAGCCGCTCGAGCGCCTCGATGCGCGTATGGCTTCGCTCCGGATCCGCCTCCGTCACCGCCGCGACCAGCGCCTCGACGAGGACGAGGATCCCGGCATTGGAATCCCAGGCGGAAGGGACCGCGATCCGCGCGGCGAGGACATGCGTGGCCACACGGGCAGCGGGCGAGAGCCACTGGTCGGTGAAGAGCACCACGGCCGTGTGCCGGCGCGCCGCGGCTTCGGCGAGCCGCACCAGGTCGTCCTGGTACCGCCGCACGTCGAAAACCACGAGCACGTCGCGCTTGCCCATGTCGACGAGCTGGTCGCGCCAGTTTCCGGGCTGCCCCCCGATATGGAAGACGCCAGGCCGAACGATCCTGAGATGGGCGGCCATGTAGCGCGCCAGCGCGTCGGTGAAGCGTCCGCCGATGAGGTGCACCGGCCGCCGACCATCGGCAAGCAACTGGGCGACCGCCCGGAACTCCTCGTCCGAAATGCGCTCGAAGGTCTCCGCGATGTTCCGCTCCGCCGCCTCGGCGAAGGCCGATTGGGGCGGCGCGCCCCGCGCCTCGCCGGGAGCGAGGACACGCTTCGTCAGCGGCGTCTCCAGCTGCGCCTCGAGCTCCTGGCGCAGCCGCCTCTGGAATTCCGGATAGCTGCCGAATCCGAGCCGGCTGGTGAAGCGCAGGATGGTGGGCGGGCTGACGCCGGCGCTCTGGGCGAACTCGGCGACCGTCCCGAGCCCGAGCACCGGGAACCGGGCGAGCAGCGCCCGCGCCGCCCTGCGCTCCGAGGCCGTCATCTCTCCGGACTTCTGCCGGATCTCCTCGACGATGCTCTCCACCGGCGTTCCGTCCCCGGCCGGCAGACCCTTGCAGTCGATTGACAGCCGGCTGAGCGGCTGTAACAAATATCACGCGGTCTGGCCATCGGCGCTCGGCTGTAACGTACGGTCCAGGAGGGTCGAGAGCGTGGGGAGCGCCGTGCAGGCAGACCGGGCCGGGTCCGAGACCTTCCCGCCCATGATCGAGAACGGCGACGGCCGCGCGCCGACGATCCTGCTCTGCGACCATGCCACCAATGCGGAGGCCGGTTTCGGCGCCCTCGGCGTCTCGGCGGCGGACTGGCAGGACCACATCGCGTGGGACCCGGGCGCCCTGCCGGTTGCGCGGCTGCTGTCGCGGCGCCTGGACGCCGCCCTCGTCTACCCGACGGTTTCGCGCCTGGTCATCGACTGCAACCGCGCGCTCGACGCGCCGGACCTCATTCCCGCCATGACGGGCGGCGTGCGGGTTGCGGGCAATCAGGCGATCCCGGAGGCCGAGCGGGCATACCGCATCGCCGCGGTCCACGAGCCCTACCACGCCGCGATCGAGAGCCTGGCCGAGCGCCGGCTCGCGAGGGGCGACATTCCGGCGCTCGTCGCCATCCACACCTTCACGCCGGTCTACGGCGGCATCAGCCGGCCCTGGCAGATCGGCGTGCTCTTCAACCATGACCGGCGGCTGGCCGAGCGCTGCCTCGACGCCCTGACCCGCCGTGGCGACCTCGTGATCGGCGTGAACGAGCCCTATGCCCCGACGGACGGCGTCTACTACACGCTCGGCCGGCACGCGGAAGCGCGCGGCCTCCCCTGCGTGATGATCGAGATCCGGAACGACCTCGTCCGCGACGAGGCCGGATGCGCCGAATGGTCGGAGCGGCTTTCAGAGGCGCTGGGCGGGAGCGGCGGCGGCTGATGCCGGGACCGATCCGCGCCTTCGTCAGGTCCGTGGATGCGGTCAATCGCGTCGTCGGCCGGTTCGCGATGTACCTGCTCTTCGTGCTGGCCGCGGTGCTGCTCTATGCGACCGCTTCGCGCGTCGTGGCCGGCGTGCCGGTCAACTGGGCGCTGGAAATGTCGCAGTTCCTGCTCTCCGCCTATTATCTCCTCGGCGGGGCGTACTCGATGCAGCAGAACGCCCATGTCCGGATGGACCTCGCCTACGGCAGGCTCTCGCCACGCGGCCGGGCGACCACCGACGCCATCACCATCCTGTTCGTGATCTTCTATCTCGGCGTGCTCCTCGCCGGCGGCATCTCCTCGACGAACTACGCGATCACCTACGGCCAGAAGAACTACACCGCCTGGGCGCCGCTCCTGTGGCCGATCAAGGTCGTCATGACCATCGGCGTCTTCCTGATGCTGCTGCAGGCGCTTTCGACCTTCTTCAAGGATCTGGCGGAAGCGCGCGGAAAGCCGATCGCATGAGCTCAGAGCTCATCACGCTCTTCATGTTCGCCACCATGATGGTGCTGCTCATGACCGGGCAGCGCGTCTTCGGCGTGATCGGATTCGTCGGCGCGGCTGCCGCCCTCCTCCTGTGGGGGAAGGGCTCCTTCGAGATGCCGTTCAACGCCAGCTTCCAGGTGCTGAACTGGTACCCGCTCATCACCGTGCCGTTCTTCGTCTTCATGGGCTACATGCTCTCGGAGTCGGGCATCGCGGGCAATCTCTACCGGATGTTCCACGTCTGGTCCGGCCCGGTGCGGGGCGGGCTGGCGCTCGGCACGATCGGGCTGATGCTGCTGATCGCGGCGATGAACGGGCTTTCCGTCGCGGGCATCGCGATCGGCGCGACGGTGGCGCTGCCGGAGCTCCTCAAGCGCGGCTACGACAAGGTGATGGTGACGGGGGTCATCCAGGCCGGCAGCTCGCTCGGCATCCTGATCCCGCCGAGCGTCGTCCTCGTCCTCTATTCGATGATCGCGCGCCAGCCGGTGCTGCAGCTCTGGCTCGCCGGCATCCTGCCGGGGCTGATGATGGCGCTCATCTTCGGCGCCTACATCTACATCCGCTGCCGCATCAATCCGGAGCTCGGCCCGGCTCTCCCCGCCGAGGAGCGCGCCCGGATCACCCTGCGCGAGAAGCTCGGGCTTCTGAGGCAGGGCCTGCTGCCGCTCTTCATCTTCGGCACGATGATGGGGCTCTTCATGACCGGCGTGACCTCGCTGGTGGAGAGCTCGGTCGTCGGCGCCCTCCTCGCCACCCTGGCAGCGCTCTTCTCCGGGCGCCTCACGCGCGGCGTGCTGGAGGATACGACCCGGAACACGCTCCTCATCAGCTGCATGTTCCTGTGGATCATCCTCGCCGCGCTCTGCTTCAGCGCGGTCTATGACGGCCTCGGGGCGGTGCGCGCGATCGAGAACCTCCTGCTCAGGAACTGGGACCTCGACCCGTGGACGATCCTCATCCTGATGCTGCTGTCGTTCATCATCATGGGGACGTTCCTCGACGACACCGCCATGCTCGTGATCGTCGCGCCGCTCTACATCCCGCTCGTCGTGCGGCTCGGCTTCAGCCCGATCTGGTTCGGCATCCTCTACACGATGACCTGCCAGATCGCGTACATGACGCCGCCTTTCGGCTACAATCTCTTCCTCATGCGCGCGCTCACGCCGCCCGAGATCACGTTGTGGGACATCTACCGCTCGATCGCGCCCTTCTTCGTCCTGATGGTGATCGGGCTGGTTATCGTCATGGTGTTCCCGCAGATCGCCCTGTGGCTGCCCAACCTCTATGCGGGGCGGTGACGGTGGCGCCGGGGATGACGAACGCAATCGGCGCGGCGCCCGGCGGGGAGGACGCCCGGCCGGAGCCGCGCCGCCATCGGGAGGGCGCGCGAGGGCGTCTAGAGGGGCATCCGCCCCGCCATTCTAGGAGGGAGAGTCGGACATGAGCACAGATACCCGGTTCAGCAAGCGGGACTTCCTGAAGAGGGCCGGCGCGGTGACCGTCGGCGCCGCGGCCACCACCACGCTCGCCGCACCTTACGTGAAGGCGCAGAGCCCGATCCGGTGGCGACTCCAGACCTATGCCGGCCCGGCGCTCGCGGAGCACGTCGTGAAGAACTCGATCGACTGGTTCAACGAGGCGGCGAACGGCGAGATGGTGATCGACCTCTACACGGCCGACCAGCTCGTGCCCCAGGGCGAGCTTTTCCGCGCCGTCCAGTCGGGCACCATCGACGCCGCCCAGAGCGACGACGATTCCGCCGCGGCGCCCGTCGACGTCAAGGTCTTCGGCGCCTACTTCCCGTTCGCCTCGCGCTATTCGCTCGACGTGCCGGCGCTCTGGCACTGGTACGGCCTGAAGGAAATCTGGGAAGAGGCGTATTCCGAGGTCCAGGGCGTCACCTGGCTCAGCACGGGCTCCTGGGATCCCTGCAACTTCGGCACGACCAAGCCGATCCGCTCGGTCGAGGATCTGAAGGGCCTGCGCGTCTACACGTTCCCGACCGGCGGTCAGTTCATGTCGCAGTTCGGCGTGGTGCCGGTCTCTCTGCCCTACGAGGACGTCGCCCCGGCGATCCAGACCGGCGAGCTCGACGGCGTGTGCTGGTGCGGCATCACCGAGATGCACACGGTGGGCTGGGCCGACGTCATCAAGTACTTCCTCACGAACCCGATCTCGGGCGCCTGGGCGGGATCCTACTTCGTCAACAGCGAGAAGTGGAACGCGGTGCCGCCGCACCTGCAGCGGCTGTACCAGATGGCGATCGACAGCTCGCACTACTACCGCCTGCACTGGTACTGGGCCGGCGAGGCCAAGTACCGCAACGAGGGCAAGCTCGAGCTGACCTCGGTGCCGGACGAGGAATGGCGGACCATCGAGCAGGCCGCGGAGAAGTTCTGGGAGGAGGTCGCCTCGCAGAGCCCGCGCAGCGCCCGGGTCGTCGAGATCCTCAAGAAGTACAATGCCGACATGGAGAAGGCCGGCCCGCCCTACCGCTACGGCTGAGCGCCGCCGGGCGGCCGCTTCTCGCGGCGGCCGCCATTCGATTGCCGGGCGTGGCGCGCGAGCGC
>JAEZEK010000265.1 GCA_023417735.1 Pseudomonadota bacterium
GCGTGGTAGAGCGCGTCGGGCCGCGCCACGACGGCCGTGCCCTCGAAGACGTGGTTGTCGCCGATCTCGACGTAATAACCCATGAACTCGCCGAAGGGCCCCTCCGGGCGGCGGACGCCCGGCAGGATGCGGCCCTCCACGACGATCTCCGTGTCGGCCGGCACGTCCAGCGCGACGGTGCGGCAGCGGCGGAGCGGCAGCGGGCCGCCGGCGATCCTTGCTGCGGCCTCCATCTCGTCCTCGTCATGGGCGAGCGGGGCGGCTGCGGCGAGGACCAGCGGCGGCGGCGCGCCGATCAGGATGGCTGCCTCGAGCGCCTCCCCGGCCGCCTCGGCATTGGCCTGGTACTGCGTCAGATGGTGCGAGCTGCCGAGGCGGATGCGCAATTCGTCGTCGCCGATCACCTGACAGCGGTGGAAGGAGAGGTTCGCGATGCCCGTCCCGGGCTCCTTCGCGAGGAAGATGCCCGCCGTTATGTAGGGGCCTCCGTCGCGCTCCGAATAGGTGATCGCAGGCAGGTCCGAGAGCCGGATCTCCTCCAGCCCGGCCGGCTCCTCGACGAGGCGCGGCGGCGCTCCGGGCGGGCGCATCAGCTCCGCCCAGCGCCGGCAGAAGGAGTCCTCCGCGCCGATCATCCCCATCAGCCGCGCGCGGCTGCCGAAGAGGTTGGTGACGACGGGGAAGCGCGACCCGGCGACGTGTCGGAAGAGGAGCGGTGCGTCGCTCTCCTTCTGCGAAGCCGCCGTGACGGCGGCGAGCTCGAAGCGCCCTGAGACCTCGCGCTCGACGACGCGGACCTCCCCCGCACGAAGCAGGCGCTCGACGGTGGACCGCATCTCGGACGCCGCCTGGCTGCCGGGCCTCAGCCGCCGTGAACCCGGCTGGCCTTGGCCCTGATCTCCTCGGGGATGGTCAGGCCGGCGGCCTTCGCGGCATCGGCGTTGAGCTGGATCTCGAAGATCTCCGCCTCGACCGGCACGATGGCGCCCGCATCGGCGCCGAGCAGCACGGGCACGGCGGCCTTCTTCGCCCAGTCGACGCCGTTCTGGTACTGGTCCTGCGCCAGCGCCGCGATCGCGCCGCGCTCGACCGCCTGCACGTCGAAGGAGAACCAGGGCAGCCCCGCCTCCTCGGCCGTCTTGACGATCGCCTCGTAGGCGGACGCGACGGTGTTGTCCTGGAGCGTCACGAGGGCGTCGACCTTGCCGACGAGCGACTGGACGGCGGTCAGCACCTCGGCGCTCGAGGTGACCGGCGCCTCGACCCAGACCATGCCCCGCTTCTCGGCCTCCGCCCTGGCGAGCTTGTTGAGCGCTTCCGAGTTCGACTCGCCCGAATTGTAGAGGGTGCCGACCCTCTTCATGCCGGGCGCGATGGCCGTGAAGATGTCGAAGTTCCGCCCCACGGGAGGCACGGTGTAGAACCCGGTCACGTTGCTGCCCGTCGGCTGGTCGGCGCTCTCCACGACGCCCGCCTGGACGGGATTGGTGACGCAGCCGAACACGACGGGAATGCCGGAATCGCGGGCGGCGCGGATCGTCGCGAGCACCACCGGGGTCGTGCACGGGGCGAGCAGATCCACCTTTCCGGCAATAAAGCGCTCGGCGATGCTGCGGGCGGTGCCGACGTCGCCCTGGGCGTTCTGGTATTCCAAAACAAGGTTCCTGCCTTCCTCGAAGCCGGCCTCCCTGAGGCCATCGAGGAATCCCTGCCGCGTCGCGTTGAGCGCCGGATGGTCGACGATCTGCGAAAAGCCGATCGTGTAGGTCCGGCCCGGTTCGGGCGCCCCTTGCGCAGCGGCCGGCGGCGCCCATGCCGAGAAACCCGCCACCGCCAGCACGACCGCCACGGCCATGCGGCCGGCAGCAAAAGGCATCTGTCTCATTGCGCGCATTCTCCCCTCCTGCTCGAAGCAGCTGTCATTGTCGTGTTCATGCCGTCAGCAGCACGCGGTCCTCGAGGATATCCGCGTGACTCGCCTCGTGGAACCTGTCGACCAGCATGCCGACCGTAAGCGCGGCCTTGTCCGCCCCGCCGACGTCCAGCACGATGCGGCCGCCATGCATCATCAGCAGGCGGTTCCCCCACCTTATCGCGTCCTGCATGTTGTGGGTGATCATCAGCGCGGTGAGCTCCCGCTCGGCAACCAGCCGGTCGGTCAACTCCATCACCGCCGCCCCCGTCTTCGGGTCGAGCGCGGCGAGATGCTCGTCGAGGAGCAGGAGCCGGGAGCCCGAAAGGGTCGCCATCAGGAGCGCGAGCGCCTGCCGCTGGCCGCCCGACAGAAGCCCGACCCGCGACGCCAGGCGATCCTCCAGCCCGAGGCCGATCGGCGCGAGCGCGTCGCGGAAGCGCCGGCGCGCATCAGATCCGAGCGCGAGCCGCAGCCCGCGCCGCCGGCCCCGGCGCTCGGCCATTGCGAGATTCTCCTCGATCGTCATGCCGGCGCAGGTGCTCTCGTTCGGGTCCTGGGCGATCCGGCCGATCGTCGCCGCGCGCCGCCACGGCGGCCGGCGGGTGATGTCGCTCCCCTCCAGGAGGATCCGTCCTTCGTCCGGGATGACGAAGCCGGCGATCGCCTTGATCATGGTCGACTTGCCGGCGCCGTTCGAGCCGATGACGGTGACGAAGTCGCGGGGGGCGATTGCGAGATCGAGGCCGCGGAGCGCGCGCACCTCGTTGGGCGTGCCACGCATGTAGAACTTCGAAACCCGCTCCAGCGTCAGCATGGCGGCGTTCACCGAAGGAACCGGGGCCGGAAGCGGGGGATGGCGAGCGCCATCAGCAGCAGCGCCGCGGTGACGAGCCTGAGGTCGACCGGCTCCAGCCCGACCCGCAGCGCGAGCGCGACGAGGAGGCGGTAGATCACCACGCCGACGATCGCCGCCAGCACCCAGGTCAGGATCCCGCGGTCACCGAAGATCGCCTCCCCGATCAGCACCGCGGCGGCCCCCGTCACCAGAATGCCGATGCCCATGCCGATGTCGGCGAAGCCGTGGTTCTGGGCGACGAGCGCGCCGGAGACGGCGATGAAGGCGTTGGAGAGGGCGAGCCCGACCACCTTGGTGCGGTCGGTGTCGACGCCGAGCGACAGGATCATCGGCTCATTCTGCCCCGTGGCGCGAACCGCGAGCCCGAGATCGGTGGAGAAGAACCAGACGAGGAGCGCGCCGGCCAGGACGAGCAGGACGAAGGCGACGAGGATGGTCGTGTAGGCGTTCTCGCGCCAGCCCAGGCCGAACTGGTTGAGCCAGCCGACGGCCTCGCCGAACACCGTCGGCTCGCGCAGCAGCGGGATGTTGGCGCGCCCCATGATCCTGAGATTGATCGAATAGAGCGCAGTCATCACCACGATGCCGGCGATGATGTTGTTGATCCTCAGCTTGGTGTGGATGAGCGCCGTCAGGACACCTGCCAACGCGCCGGCGAGTGCGGCGGCGAGCGTCGCGTTCGCCGGATGGAAGCCCGCGACGAGGAGCGCGGCCGCCACCGCCCCGCCGAGCGGATAGCTGCCCTCCGCCGTGAGGTCCGGGAAGCGGAAGAAACGGAAGGTGATGAGGACGCCGAGGCCGAGGAACCCGAACAGGAAGCCCTGCTCCAGCATGTTCAGGCCGAGCGCCTGGATTTGTGCAGCCAAGACGATCGATTCCCTGCTCAGGCCGGCGGCGGACGCTAGTGAGCCCGCCGGGGCCGGTCAAGCCGATGCTCCTCCGGCGCGCCGGCTCAGCGGCTCGCCGAGCGCGGGTTCAGCGCGTCGTTGAGCCCGTCGCCCATCAGGTTCACGCCGAGCGTCGTGAGGAACAGCGCGAAGCCGGGGAAGGCCGCCATCCACCAGGCGCGGTTGAAGAAGTCCTGCGCGTTGTGGAGCATGATGCCCCAGCTCATCGCGTTGGGGTCGCCGAGGCCGAGGAAGCTCAGGCTCGCCTCGAGCAGGATCGCGCCCGAGATCTGCAGCGTGGCGTTCACGACGATCGGCGGCAGTGCGTTCGGCAGGATCTCGCGGACGATGAGATCGAAGTTCGACATGCCGAGGGCCCGTGCGGCCTCGACGAATTCCCGTTCGCGCAGCGCCAGGAACTCGGCGCGCAGGAGCCGCGCCGTCGACGGCCAGTTGAGCACGCCGATGATGAAGATGATGCTCCAGACGCTCGCGCCGAAGAGCGCCACGATCACGATCGCCAGGAAGAACTGCGGCAGCACCTGGAACATCTCCGTGAACCGCATCAGGAGCGTGTCGACGCGGCCGCTGAAGAAGCCGGCGGTGGCGCCGACGAGGATGCCGATCGCCGACGAGGTGAGCACGGAGAAGAGCCCGACGAGGAGCGAGACGCGGGTGCCGTAGATGACGTTGCTGAACACGTCCGTGCCGAGGCTGTCGGTGCCGAAGAGATGGTCGCGGCCGGGCGGCTGGAACGAGGCGCCCATGTCGTAATGGCCGTAGGGCGCGAGCAGGGGCGCGAAGATGCCGACGAGCACGAAGACAGTCGTCACCGCGAGCCCGAACAGCGCTGCGCGGTTGCGCCGGACGCGCCGCCACCGGCCGCGCCCCGGCCGCCGCCGCGCCGGCGCGGCAGGCTCCGGCCCGACGGGCAGGCTACTGATAGCGGATGCGGGGGTCGAGGATGGCATAGAGAAGGTCCGCGATGAGGTTGCCGACGATCACCACCACGCTGATGAAGATGAACATGCCCATCAGCAGCGGATAGTCGCGCGCGTGGATCGCGTCGAAGGTGAGGCGGCCGAGCCCCGGCCATGCGAACACCGTCTCGGTCAGCACCGCGCCGGCGATGAGCGTCGGCAGATGCAGGCTCACCACCGTGACGACCGGGATGAGGGCGTTCCTCAGCGCGTGCTTGAAGAGCACGCTGCGCTCGGAGAGCCCCTTCGCCCGGGCGACCTTGATGTATTCCTGCCCGATAACCTCGATCATGCTGCTGCGCGTGAGCCGCAGGATGAGCGCGATGTTGGGCAGCGCGAGCGTCAGGGCCGGCAGGAAGAGATGATGCGCGACGTCGAGGACGTAGGCGAAGCCGGTATAGCCGTGGCGGATGCTGACCATGCCCTGGATCGGGAACCAGTCGAGCCGGTAGGCGACGGTCAGGATGAGCATCTGGCCGAGCCAGAACAGCGGGATGGCGAAGGCAGCGAGCGAGAAGATCGTGATGCCGCGGTCGAGCAGCGAGTTCGGGCGCCGCGCCGAGACAACGCCGAGATAGATGCCGACCAGGATGGCGACCACGTACTGCGTCGCCATGAGCAGCAGCGTCGCCGGCAGCCGGTCGAGGATCAGCGCGATGACGGGGGTGTTCCGGATGTAGGAGAAGCCGAAGTTCCCGGTCATCACCTCCAGGATGTACTTGCCGAGCTGGATGTAGAGCGGCTGGTCGAGCCCCATCTCGCGGCGGAGCCGGTCGATGAACTCCTGGCTCACGCTGGCGTCGCCGATGATGTAGTCGGTCGGCTCGCCGGGGGCGGCATGGATCAGCGCGAAGATGATGGTGATCGCGCCGAGCATCAGCGGTATCGAGTAGATCACGCGCTTGACAAGATAGGCTCCGAGCGACATCCCGGCTCCGTTCGGATTTCAGCGGCGAAGAGGGGCGGCGGCGCCGCCCCTCGGGCTTCTCACTCGGTCCAGCCGACGAGGTCGTACGGGCCGTACTGCGTCGGTTCGGCCGGCAGGCCGGTCAGCTTGGCGTTGAAGGCGATCGGGTAGAGCCGGTCCCAGATCCAGAGGTGCGGGACGTCCTCGGCGAGGATCTTCTGCGCCTCGTGATAGAGGGCGACGCGCTTCGGCTCGTCGCTCTCCTTGGCCGCTTCGGCGAAGATCTCGTCGAGCGTCGGGTTGCAGTAGCCGGACGCGTTGCGGGCGAAGAGCGGCTCGATGTTGCGGCAGACGTAGAGCCGCTCCGTGCCGATCGCGGGATCCGGGCCGGTCGAGAAGCTGCCCATCGTGATGTCGAAGTCCCATTGCTTGAAGGACTTCTCACGCCAGGCATTGGAATCGAGCGGCTCGATCTTCAGGTCGATGCCGACCCTGGCGAGGTGGAGCCGCATCAGCTTGGCCGTGTCGTCCATCGGCCCTTCCTTGACGTCGTAGCTGACGCGGAGGGGGAAGCGCTTGCCGTCGGGGCCCTTCGGGTAGCCGGCGGCGTCGAGCATCGCCTCCGCCTTCGCCGGATCGTAGGCGTATTGCGGCACGTCCGCCGTGTAGAAGATCGTCTGCTCCGAGGAGATCGGGCCGGTGGAGACGCGGCCGAACCCGAAGCCCGCCTTCTCCAGGATCTCCTCGCGGTTGATGGCGTAATAGAGCGCCTGCCGCACTTCCTTCTTGCTGAGCGGCTCGTTGCGGTTGTTGATGAAGCCCATGTACTCGCCGGCGATCTGGCGCGGCGCGATGGTGATCTTCACCGAGCCGACGTCCTTGAGCCGCTCCACGTCGGAGAGCGAGATCGCGTAATAGGGCATGTAGTCGATCTCGCCCTTCTCGAGCGCCAGCGCGCGCGCCGCCTCGTTCGGGATGATCTGGAACACGAGACGGTCGAGATGCGGCTGACCCTTCAGGTGGAAGTCCGGGTTCTTCTCCAGGACGATGTGGCTGCCGCGCACGTACTCCTTGAACACGAACGGACCGGTGCCGACCGGGTTGAAGCTCGCCGGGTTCTGCCGCGGGTCGCCACCCTCGAAGATGTGCTTGGGAAGGATGGTGGAGCTGTTGAAGTAGGTCAGCCCCCGGAGCAGCGGCGGATAGGCGTACTTCAGGTGGAACACGACGGTGTGGTCGTCGACCGCCTCGATCCGCTCCACCGCCTCGAGCAGGCCCGAGGCCGGGCCGTTGTACTCCTTGTTGATGTTCCACAGGCTCCAGGCGATGTCTTCGGCCGTGAACGGCGTGCCGTCGTGCCACTTGATGTCCTTGAACAGGTGGAACGTGTAGGTCTTGCCATCCTCCGAAATGTCCCAGGACTCGGCGAGGTAGGGCTGCACCTGCCCCTCGGTGTCCTGGCGCACGATCGTGCTGTAGAACTGGCCGGAGAGGTTGCTGGTCGAGATGTCGGTGACGATGCCGGCATTGAGCGAGTCCGGGTCGCCCGGCAGGGCGACGACCATCGTGCCGCCCTCCTTGATCTTCGTCGCCTGCGCGAAGGACGGCGTCGTTCCGACGGCGAGCGCAATGGCCGCAACCCCGAGCGAGCAGCGAAGCGCCCGCGTGAAGGCCCGGTCAAGCCCGTGAAGTTCTGGCTTCATTCCCACACTCCCTCCTTGGTCGAAAAGGCGGCCGGAGCCGGCGCGTGCCGGGCAGCCGCAGGCGGCGCCGTGCCCCGTGACGGGGGCACGGCCTCGATCGGGAAATGGCAGGCGACCTGGTGCGCGCCGCCGGCAGCGGCGGCGAGCGGCGGGGCGATGCGAGTGCACACCTC
>JAEZEK010000214.1 GCA_023417735.1 Pseudomonadota bacterium
ACCTGCGTCGAGGCGCTCGACCGCGGTGTCGAGGGCGTCGTCATCCTCAACGGCAAGACGCCGCACGTCGTGCTGCTCGAGCTCTTCACCGAGCACGGCGCGGGGACGCTGATGAAGCCCTGAGGACGGCCCGGCGCGGAAACCGCGACGGTCGGTCGGGGGGCTCCGCTCAGTATCCCATGTCGGGCACGAACAGGCAGCGCGTGCTGCTGTTCGGCTGCGAGACCCGCATGCGGCAGCGGTGATACTGCCCGTCCGGGCTCGCCTTGGCGGTGGCGAACGGGATCACCTCTCCGGTGTTCTTGACGAGCCAGCCACCGCTCGTCAGCGCGACCGTCTCCTTGGCGACGGGTTCGCAATCCTCGCCGCCGCAGCAGGATTTCGGGTACCAGTCGTGCGCGGCGGCGGGCGCATGCGGAATCGTCAGCAGGGTGGCGGCAATCAGGGTGCGAGCGATCATGGGCGCTCCAGGTGCGAGAGACACGGATCGTCCCGACGGGGTCGCCGCGGGACGCGCTTCCGGCCGCCGATGACGCGTTGCACGAAACCCGTCGGGCTTCTGCAGGTCTCTCTCACCTCCCCCTGCTCGGTCGTTCGTCCGAGGCGCTTCGGGTCGGCGGCCACATTGATGAACCTTGGCGGGTCGCGTTGGTTCGCCGCCCCGGTTCGCCTCACGGATTCGTGATCGGCACCCGGCGCAGCGGGGCGATGTCGGTGCCGACCCTTTTCTCGCGGCCGACGCCCTATCGCGCGATCCGGATCTCCGCGAGGTCATCGCCGATTGCGGCAAAGGCATCGGCGAGGTCGGCGTCGCTCGGCGCGTGGTAGTAGAGCTGCTGGCCCTTGTCGACCGAGGCGCAGTTGCGCATCAAGGTCTTCGTCGCTTCCGCGATGTTGCCGAAGGTGATCGTGTAGACGCGCACCCCGTCGGCCTTCACGTTGCCGCAGAGCGTCGCCGTCTTCGTGTCCAGCGTCGCATTGGCGTTGCGGTAGCTGCCGAGCCTGCCGTTCGAGACGTAGTTGTACGCGCTGTAGGTCGACTGGTTGATGGTGCGCCCGTCGGCGGTGGAGGAGTTCTCGCCGTCGGTCAGGAGCACGACGGCCTTCACGGTGTCCTCGAAGTGCTTCTGGCCCTGCGCCACGCCCTCGGTGAACGGCTCGCCGGGCGACACGACGTGCCAGCCCCAGACCAGCCCCGTCGGGATGAACGTGCCCATCGCCGGCGTCGGCACCATCGTGTTGATGGCGGCGAGCAGCCCGGCCTTGTCGGTGGTCAGGGGCACGATCGGCTGCGGGCAGCCGCGGTTCGGGCCCGACATGATCGGCCGGGCCGTGGCCTTCCGCCAGGCCGACACCGTCTGGTACTTGGCGAGGCTCTTCTGCCGCGCCAGGTCGCTGGTCGCGGTGCTCTGGTCCTTGAGGTAGTTGTTCCAGTAGCCGTCGTGCTGCTGCGCACTGGCGGACATGCCCCCGCCGTCCGGCTCGTCCGGCCAGAACGCCTGCACGAAGAGCGTGTCGGGGTTGCCTTGGCTCGGCGGCGTATCCAGGAGGTCGTGCGGCTCCGCGCGCGCTTCGACGCAGCCCGCCCAGTCCACCCCGATCGCCTTCCGCAATTGTTCGTGCAGCCAGAAATGGCTGACGGGCTTGTTGTTCAGCTTGTCGAAGTTGATGCCGTTGTACCTGGCTCGGCCATACCAGCGGCCCGTCCCGGATTCGTACGAACCCTTGTCGATCCAGTCCCACTTGAACGCGGCGTTCTGGATGTTGACCGAGCCCTCGAACGGGACGAGGGCGATCTTGATGAAGTCCGGGTCCTCGAGGCCGGGCTTCATCAGCGTCTCGACGAGGCTCTTCGCCGCCGCCTTGACGCCGTCCATGCGCGTGCCCTTGCCCGTGTCGCGCTGATCCATCGAACCGGTGTTGTCGAGGACGAGGGCGAGTTCGACCCGGTTGGACGAGGAGACCACCTCGACGTGAACGCCGGCGTTCAGGCTGGAGAGGTCGTAGCCGGTCAGGGATGCGATCGCCAGGAAGGTGGTCTTCACCTCGGCATCGACGTTGACCACGTAGCCGTTCTTCGTGCGGACCACCCAATAGCCCTTGACGACCAGCCGGTCCGGATCCGCCCCGACATCCATGGCCGATATGCGGTCGCGGATGAAATCGATCATCTCGGCGTCGCTGAGGCCGGCGCCCTGCCGCGCCAGGGCGAGCGCGGCGGCGTCCGTCGCGTTGGCGAGCCGGCCGTGATAGTCGGAATGGCGCGCGAGATCGATGCCACCGCCCATCAGCAGGAGGATCGGGATTATGCTGAGGGCGAAGATGATCGCGACGTTGCCGCGCGAGGAGCGGCCGTAGGCACGGAAGCGGCGGCGCGCCGAACTAAACATGAGATTGCCTGCTGGCCTGACGGGTCCTGCCCGTCCTAGGCGGGAAAGGTTGCCGGGGGGAAAATGCCCCCGGCCGGCGGCCGCGAAGTCGCGTTCAGGGTAAACGGATCGCGGCGCCGGCCGTCCGGCCGCGTCAGCTCCGGTCGAGCGCCTCCAGCTCGTCGATGAAGCCCTCGATCACCGAAAGCCCCATCGTCCAGAAGCCGGGGTCGGAGGCGTCCAGCCCGAACGGAGCGAGCAGCTCCTTGTGCCGCTTCGTCCCGCCCGCCTTCAGCAGCGCGAAGTACTTGTCCTGGAAGCCCGGCTCGGCGCGCTGGTAGACCGCGAACAACGAGTTCACCAGGCAATCGCCGAAGGCATAGGCGTAGACGTAGAACGGCGAGTGGATGAAGTGCGGGATGTAGGCCCAGAACGTCTCGTACCCGTCACCGAGCCGGATGGCCGGCCCGAGGCTCTCGCCCTGGACCTCCAGCCAGATCTCGCCCATCCGCTCGGCGGTGAGCTCGCCCTCGCGGCGCTCCAGGTGGATGCGGCGTTCGAACGTGTAGAACGCGATCTGCCGGACGACCGTGTTCAGCATGTCCTCCACCTTGCCGGCGAGCATGATCTTGCGCTCCCGGTCGGAAGCGGCCTTGGCGAGCATCGAGCGGAACGGCACCATCTCCCCGAAGACGCTGGCCGGCTCGGCCAGCGTGAGCGGCGTCTGCGCCATCAGCAGGCCCTGGTCCGCGGCGAGCACCTGGTGAACGCCGTGGCCGAGCTCGTGGGCGAGCGTCATCACGTCCCGAGTCTTGCCCTGATAGTTGAGCAGCACGTAGGGGTGCACCGACGGCACCGTCGAATGCGCGAAGGCGCCCGGCGCCTTGCCCGGCCGCGTCGGCGCATCGATCCAGCTTCCGTCAAAGAAGCGCGCCGCGATCTCGGCCATTTCCGGCGCAAAGCCGCCATAGGCCGACAGCACGGTCTCGCGCGCCTCGTCCCAGGGCACCCGGCGCTCCAGCGTTTCCGGCAGGGGTGCGTTTCGGTCCCAGTGCTCGAGCCTCTCCTTGCCGAGCCACCGCGCCTTGATCGCATAGTATCGGTGCGAGAGCCGCGGATAGGCTCCCTGCACGGCCGAAACGAGCGCCTCGACCACTTCCGGCTCGACCCGATTGGCGAGATGGCGCGCGCCGGCGACGTCCGTGAAACCGCGCCAGCCGTCCGAGATCGACTTGTCCTTCGCCAGCACGTTCGTGATCAGCGTGAACAGCCTGAGATTGGCGCGGAAGGTCTCGGCCAGCGCATCCGCGGCGCTCTTCCGCTTCGCCTCGTCACGGTCCACGAGCATGTTGAGGGTGCGCTCGAGGGTCAGCGATTCACCGCCGATCTGGAACCGCAACGCCGCCAGCGTCTCGTCGAACAGCCTGTTCCAGGCGCCGCGGCCGGTGACCGACTTCTCGTGGAACAGGCGCTCGATCTCGTCGGACAGCTGGTACGGGCGCTCCAGCCGGATGTCCTCTATCCAGGGGCGGTAGCGGGCGAGTTCCGGCTCCGCCATCGCCCGCTCCACCACGGCGTCGTCGAGACGGTTGAGCTCCAGCTCGAAGAACAGCAGGCGCGTGCCGACAGTGTTCAGCTTGTCCTGCAGGTCCCCGTAGAACTTGGCCTTCGCCGGATCGCTCGTGTCGCCGGCATAGGTGAGGCTCGCATAGCTCATGAGCTTGCCGATCACCTCCTCCACGCCCTCGTAGCGCCGGATCGCGCGGGCGAGCGCCTTGCCGCCGTCGGCACCGGTCGCGAGCTCGGCCAGCTTGCCCTTGTACTCGGCGGCGAAGGCGGACGCTTCCTGGTCCGCCTTCTCCAGATCGGCGGCGACCTCAGGCGAATCCATGCCCGGATAGAGATCGGTCAGGTTCCAGACCGGGAGTTCGCCGATTTCCTGGCTTTCCCTCGCCTGCGCCGCGCTGTCCGTTGCCGCCATGTGAACGCCCTTCGCCGTGTCGTGCAAAGGGGCATACATCGCGCGGCAGCCGTTCCGCCGCAACCGTCCGGGCGACTCTGGCCCCGCGGTAAGACACCCTTAACCAAGCCGCACCACAGTGCAGGGCCATGACGAAGCCGAATCCGCGACCCATCAAGAAGATCGGCACCCGGTCCGATGCCTAGCCGCATCCTGGTCCTCGACGACGATCCGGCCGAATGTCGGCTGATCGAGGAAACCGCGCGCATGCTGGGCTCCCGGGTCGAGACCGCGAGTTCGGGAGAGGCGGCGCTCGCCCGCGTTCGGCGCCCCGACGCGCCGGCCGTCTCGGTGGTCGTGCTGAGCCCTTCGGCGCTCGCGCCGGACGGGTTCGGCATCGTCCCCCGGATCGGGGCGAGCCCAGCCAATCCGGCCGTCATCGTCCGGGCCGATCAGCAGGCCGGCGAGACGGCGCTCGCCGCCATGCGCGCCGGCGCGTTCGACGTCCTCGTCAAGCCCGCCTCGCCGGCCCGGGTGCGCGCCTCGCTTGCGAGCGCCCTGCGGCTTGCCGCGCTCACCGACGAACTCGCCCGCGCGCGCTGCACCCGCACCGGCACCCTCACCTTCCGCGACCTGATCGGCCGCGCGCCCGCCATGGAGCGCATCCTCGATCTCGGCGAACGCGCCGCCCGCTCCTCGATACCGGTGCTCATCGAAGGCGAGGCGGGCGTCGGGAAGGAGACGCTGGCGCGGGCGATCCAGGGCAGTTCCAACCGCCGTACGCGGCCGTTCGTCCTCGTGAACTGCGGCGGCGTTTCGGAAGCGCATCTGGAGGCCATGCTCTTCGGCGAGGACACCGGCGCATCGGCCGGGATGCCGGAGCGAAGGCTCGGGAAGTTCAGGGCAGCGCAGGGCGGCACGCTCTTTCTGGATGAGGTCGCCGCGCTCGGGCCCGAGGCACAGGCGAGACTGCTCCGCCTGCTGCAGGACGGCGAGATCGACGCGGCCGGGCCGCTGAAGGTTGACGTCCGCCTGATCGCGGCCACCAGCCGGCGTCTCCTCGACCTCGTGTCGCGCGGCGCGTTCCGCGAAGACCTCTTCTACCGCCTGAACATCCTGCCGGTCAGGCTTCCGCCGCTTCGCGACCGGCGCGAGGACATTCCGGCGCTCGCCGAGGATTTCCTCGCCCGCTTCGCCGCCGAGGAGGGCAAGCGCGGGATCACCGGCTTCGCCCCCGACACGATGGACGCGCTCGTCGCCTACGAATGGCCGGGCAACATCCGCCAGCTCCAGAACGCCGTGTTCCGCGCCGTCCTGCTCAGCGAAGGCGGCATGCTGCGGCCGGGCGACTTCCCGCAGGCTGCGGAGCATCGAGGCAGAAGCGGACATGACGGGGTCGCGCCGCCAACGCCCGCCTCTGTCGGCGCTTCGTCCGCCTCTGTTGCTGAGAGGCGACAGCCCGGCGCTCTTTCGCATCGTGGCCTCTGGCCGGCGCAGGCGCAGACTGACGCCGGGACGGCGCAGCGTTATGGTCTTGCCCGGCTCCTCGACGAACGCGGCGAGATCCGCCGCTTCGATGCGCTGGAGGAGGAGGTGATCCGTTTCGCGCTGGGTCATTATCGCGGACGCATGAGCGAAGTCGCGCGCCGGCTCGGCATCGGCCGGTCGACGCTCTATCGCAAGCTGAAGGATTACGGGATCGAGACAGAGACCGTTGGGGCTCCGGACAAGCGGGCCGCCGAGCTCACCATGCTCGAGCAGTAGGATGGCGATGAGACAGTCTGCCCTTCTGGCCGCGAGCGCCGCCCTCCTGGCGTTGAGCACCGCGGGCTTCGCCAAGCCGACGGACGTTGCTCTCGCCGTTCCGAACGCGCCGGCCGAGGCGCCGGTCCTCGACGGGACGGCGATCTCGGAACAGGCCGAACGCGTCTGGTCGCTGCTCGACGGCCGCACCGAACCGCGTGACCGCATCGAGCGCGAGATCCTTCGGGACGTGCGCGCCTTCTACAAGGCGCGGCGCTTCGAGCCGGCCTGGATCGTCGAGCGCAAGGCGACGCGGAACGCGAAGGCGTTGATCGCCCGGATGTCCCGGGCGGCCGAGGACGGCCTTGACCCGGGTGCCTACGAGACGCCGCCGGTCCACTTCTTCGCGCTGAAGGATCCGCTGTCCGCCGCCCAGGCCGAGATCGCGATCGCCCTGGCGGGCGCCCGCTTCGTCGCGCATCTCGCCGCCGGCAGGGTCGATCCGGCGAGCCTCGGGCCAGACTTTAGCCAGAAGCCCGAGCGGCCCGACCTCGCCGCTGCGCTGGCGCGGCTCGTCGGGGCCGAGGACGTCGCCCGGGCGGCCGAGGCGTTCGCGCCGCCGCACCCGGAGTACGGGGCGCTGAAGGCGGAGCTCGCGCGGCTGCGGGCGGCACCGGCAGAGGCGGAGACCGTCGAGA
>JAEZEK010000251.1 GCA_023417735.1 Pseudomonadota bacterium
GTTCATCTGCCCGTAGACGAGCGCGGCCTTGGAGCCCTCGCCGCCGCCCTTCTTGTTCACGCCCGACTCGATCATCTCGTGATAGAGATCGTTGCCCTCGCGCGTGCGCTCGCCGACGCCCGCGAACACGGAATAGCCGCCGTGCGCCTTCGCGACGTTGTTGATGAGCTCCATGATGAGCACGGTCTTGCCGACGCCGGCACCGCCGAACAGGCCGATCTTGCCGCCCTTCGCGTAAGGCGCCAGCAGGTCCACGACCTTGATGCCGGTGACCAGGATCTCCGATTCCGTCGACTGCTCCACATAGGCCGGGGCTTCCTGGTGGATGGCGCGGGTGACGCCGGTGTCGAGCGGGCCGGCCTCGTCGACCGGCTGGCCGATGACGTTCATGATGCGGCCGAGGGTCAGGTCGCCGACGGGAACCGAGATCGGCGCACCGGTATTGCGCACCGGCTGGCCGCGGACGAGGCCGTCGGTGGAGTCCATGGCGATCGTGCGCACCGTGTTCTCGCCGAGATGCTGGGCCACCTCGAGCACCAGCCGGTTGCCGTGGTTGTCCGTCTCCAGCGCGTTCAGGATCGCCGGAAGCTCGCCTTCGAACTGCACGTCCACGACGGCGCCGATCACCTGCCGCACCGAGCCAGTCTGCTGCGTGTCTGTTCCGTTCGCCATCATGTCCTCATTCATCCTGGGCGCGCCGAACGCTGCGCCTGCAAACCACTCTGTACCCGGGGGCAGCTCGCCTCGCCGGACCGGCGGGCGAGAATGAGGCGCGTCAGAGCGCCTCCGCACCCGAAATGATCTCGATCAGTTCCTTCGTGATCTGCGCCTGACGCTGGCGGTTGTAGGAGAGCGACAGGCCCTCGATCATCTCGCCGGCGTTGCGGGTGGCGCTGTCCATCGCGCTCATGCGGGCGCCCTGCTCGGAGGCCGCGTTCTCGAGGAGCGCGCGGAAGATCTGGATCGCGAGATTGCGCGGCAGCAGGTCGGCGAGGATCTCCTCCTCGCTCGGCTCGTACTCGTAGACCGCGCCGCCCGCAGCCTGGCCGTTCCCGGTGCCCGAGATCTCGACCGGGATGAGCCGCTGCGCCGTCGGGATCTGCTGGATCACCGAGCGGAACTGCGAGAAGTACATGGTCGCCACGTCGAACTCGCCGGCGTCGAAGCGCTCGAGCACCTTCACCGCGACGCTCTGCGCCTGTGCGAAGGACATCTGCTTCACGGATCGGAAGTCCATCCGGTCCACGATCAGCGACGCGAACTCGCGGCGCAGGATATCGTAGCCCTTCTTTCCGACGAGGAAGATCTTGACGGTCTTGCCCTGCGCGATCAGGCGCCGCGCATCGTCGCGGGCGAGCCGCGCGATCGAGGAGTTGAACGCGCCGGCGAGGCCGCGCTCGGCGGTGAAGACCACGAGGAGATGGGTGTCCTCGCGTCCCGTTCCCGCCATCAGCGCCGGCGCGCCCTCGGCGCCGGCGACCGACGCCGCGATGTTGGCGAGCACGCGGCCCATCCGCTCCGCATAGGGCCGTGCGGCTTCCGCCGATTCCTGGGCACGGCGGAGCTTCGCCGCCGCGACCATCTGCATGGCCTTGGTGATCTTCTGCGTCGCCTTCACCGAGGCGATTCGGTTTCGCAGATCCTTTAGGCTCGCCATCCGGCGCTATCTCCGTGCGGGCCGCAGTGTCAGGCGAAGTTCTTCGCGTAGCGGTCGAGCAGCGTCTTCAGGCGGTCGCGGATCGCGTCGGTGATCTGCGCCTCCGTCCTGATCTGCTCGAGGAGGTCGGCGTGCTCGGTCCGCAGCAGCGTCAGGAGCCCGTCCTCGAACTCGCGCACCTGGCCGATCGACAGGCGGTCCAGGTAGCCGTTCACGCCGGCGTAGATGACGGCGACCTGCTCCTCGGTCTTCAGCGGCGAGAACTGCGGCTGCTTCAGGAGCTCGGTCAGGCGTGCGCCGCGGTTGAGGAGGCGCTGCGTGGCGGCGTCGAGATCGGAGCCGAACTGCGCGAACGCAGCCATCTCGCGGTACTGCGCGAGCTCGCCCTTGATGGTGCCCGCGACCTGCTTCATCGCCTTCACCTGCGCAGCGGAGCCGACGCGCGAGACCGAAAGGCCTACATTCACCGCCGGGCGGATGCCCTGGTAGAACAGGTCCGTCTCAAGGAAGATCTGGCCGTCCGTGATCGAGATCACGTTGGTCGGGATGTAGGCCGACACGTCGTTCGCCTGCGTCTCGATCACCGGCAGCGCGGTCAGCGAGCCGGCGCCGTTGGCGTCGCTCATATTCGCCGCGCGCTCCAGGAGCCGCGAATGCAGGTAGAACACGTCACCCGGATAGGCCTCGCGGCCGGGCGGGCGGCGCAGCAGCAGCGACATCTGGCGGTAGGCGACGGCCTGCTTGGAGAGGTCGTCATAGGCGATGACGGCGTGCATGCCGTTGTCGCGGAAGTATTCGCCCATGGCGCAGCCGGCGAACGGGGCGAGGAACTGCAGCGGCGCCGGATCCGACGCGGTCGCGGCCACGATGATGGAATAGTCGAGCGCGCCGCGCTCCTCCAGCACGCGCACGAACTGCGCCACCGTGGAGCGCTTCTGGCCGATCGCGACGTAGATGCAGTAGAGCTTGCGGTTCTCGATGTCCTGGTCGAAGGCCGGCTTCTGGTTCAGGAACGTGTCGAGGATGATCGCCGTCTTGCCGGTCTGGCGGTCGCCGATGATGAGCTCGCGCTGGCCGCGGCCGACCGGGATCAGCGCGTCGATCGCCTTGAGGCCGGTCGACATCGGCTCGTGCACGGACTTGCGCGGAATGATGCCGGGCGCCTTGACGTCGACGCGGCGGCGCTCGGTCGACTGGATCGGGCCCTTGCCGTCGATCGGGTTGCCGAGGCCGTCGACCACGCGGCCGAGAAGGCCCATGCCGACCGGCACTTCCACGATCGCGCCGGTCCGCTTGACCGTGTCGCCTTCCTTGATCTCGCGGTCGCTGCCGAAGATCACGATGCCGACATTGTCGGCTTCGAGATTCAGCGCCATCCCGCGGATGCCGCCGTCGAACTCGACCATCTCGCCGGCCTGGACGTTGTCGAGGCCGTAGACGCGGGCGATGCCGTCGCCGACGGTCAGCACCTGCCCGACCTCGGAGACCTCCGCCTCCTTGCCGAAATTCCGGATCTGCTCCTTCAGGATGGAGGAGATCTCTGCGGCCCGAATATCCATCAGCCGACCTCTTTGAGATGGGTTTTCATTGTCATGAGCTTGGTCCGGAGCGAGGTGTCGATCATGCGCGACCCGACCTTGACGATGAGCCCGCCGAGGATCGCGGGATCGACCTTCGCTTCGATTGTGACTGTCTTGCCGAGGCGGTCGCGGATGACCGTCTTCAGCTCGTTCTTCTGGTCTTCGGTGAGCGGCTGCGCCGACGTCACCTGCGCCGTCGCCTCGCCGCGGTCGCGCGCCATGAGGCTCTGGAACGCCGTCAGGATGCCCGGCAGCGCGAACAGCCGCCGGTTGCGCGCGACGAGGCGCACGAAATTGCCGACCAGCCCGCCGATTCCGGCACGCTCGAGCACGGCGGCGATCGCGCGCTCCTGCTCTTCCGCCGAGAAGACCGGGCTCGCCACCATCCGCCGCAGATCGGCGCTTTCGTTGAGCAGGTCGCGGACCTTGTTAAGGTCGGATTCCACGGAGATCAGCCGCAACTCGTCCTTGGCCAGGTCGAACAGCGCCGAAGCGTAGCGCTCGGCGACACCGGAGACTGACGAGGTGCGATCGGTCACGCGATTCTCTCTCGCAACGGCCCGACGGGAGGCGGACGCGGGTGGATTGTTCTGGGCATGGCGGAGGATGCCCGGCAAAGGCCGGGTGCCGGCCGGGCGTCGTCTAGCATAGGGCCATGGGGGGCGCAACACGGGCAGGCGCCGCATTCCCGACCCATTGTCGCAGCCCCCGCCGCGCCGGTTGCGCGCTCAGAGGAAGCTGATCGGATCGACGTCGACGGCGACGCGCACGCTGCCGCGCGGCTTCGGGCAGGCCGCGAGCCAGCCCGCGAGCCAGGCGTGGAGCAGCGCGGACG
>JAEZEK010000370.1 GCA_023417735.1 Pseudomonadota bacterium
GACGCCGCTCTTCAGCGCGACTGAGCCTTATTACGCTGCCGCCATGTCGCAGGGCCGCGGCAACGAGGATACCGCCGCGGTCTGCGCCGTGCTGGAGGCGATGGCCGGCATGACGCGCCGCTGATGGTCGAGGACCGGTACGAGCCCGCCACCATGAAGATCTCGACGTGGCAGAAGGACATGGCCGTGATCGGCGCCTTCGCGGCGGAGCTCGGCGCGCCGACGCCGCTCTTCAGCGCGACTGAGCCTTATTACGCTGCCGCCATGTCGCAGGGCCGCGGCAACGAGGATACCGCCGCGGTCTGCGCCGTGCTGGAGGCGATGGCCGGCATGACGCGCCGCTGAGGGTTTGGGCGGGCCGCCGGCGGCGTCGGCCGAGTGGTCCCGCCGCGTCGGCCGGTCCCCGCCTGTACGAACGCCGAGCGGCACGGGACGGGGCGGCGCAGGTGGACACGGTGTCTCCCGCTGCCTATCTGAGGCCCGCGCGCCCGGGCCGCGCGCCGCATCGCCTGCTGCCCGGGACCTCCAACGAAGGCCCGGATCCACTGCGTTGAAACTCGTCCTCTTCGACTGCGACGGCACGCTCGTCGACAGCCAGACCATTATCGCCGAGGCCATGGGCCTCGCCTTCGCCGAGCACGGCCTCGATCGGCCCGCCCCGGAGCGGACGCGGCTCATCATCGGCCTGTCGCTTCCGCTCGCCATCGCCGTGCTGATCGACGAGCCGCTCGGGCCGAGAGCGGAGGCCATCGCGGACAGCTACCGACGCAACTTCATGGGAATGCGGAGCCGGCCGGGCTTCTTCGAGCCGCTCTTCCCGGGCGCGGCCGAAGCGGTGCACGCGCTTTCGAGGCGTGACGACGTGAGGCTCGGCATGGTGACCGGGAAGTCGCGCCGCGGCGTGGCAGCGGTCTGCCGCGAGCACGGGTTCGAGGGCCTTTTCGAGGTGGTCCGGACGGCCGACGACTGCCCCTCCAAGCCGCACCCCGCCATGGTGCTCGAATGCTGCAGCGAGATCGGCATCGCGCCGGCCGACACGTTCGTCGTCGGCGACACGCGTTACGATATGGAGATGGCGGTGGCGGCGGGCGCGGCTCCGATCGGCGTGTCGTGGGGCTACCACGCCGCGGACGATCTCCTGCTGACCGGGGCGGAGCGCGTGATCGAAGGCTTCCCGGAGCTCTTCGAGGTGATCGATGAAGGCGTTGTCGAACGGGAGGCGGCGTTCGATGCAGCCTGAAGAGAACGATCCGATCGGCGCGGCGCGGCGGCTGTCCGGGCCGGAGCTTCCGAAGCGCTTCTACGCCGAGGTGTCCCTGGCCGAGACTGATGCGGGATGGGCCATCCGCCTCGACGGGCGCGGAGCCCGCACGCCGGCGCGCAACGCGCTGGCGGTGCCGAGCCGAGCGCTCGCCGAAGCCATGGCCGCCGAATGGAGCGCGCAGGGCGAACGCATCGATCCCGCGGCGATGCCCGCGACCCGTCTCGCGAACACCGCGCTCGACGGCGTCGCGCGCGAGATCCAGGGGGTGCGGGACGGCATCCTGGCCTTCGCGGAGAGCGATCTTCTCTGCTACCGCGCCGACGAGCCGGACGGATTGCTCGCCGAGCAGCGGCGGCATTGGGATCCGCTGGTGCGGGCGACCGAGGCGCGGCTCGGCCACCGCATCGTGCTGGCCGAAGGCGTGATGCACGTTCCGCAGTCGGCGCCGCTGATCGAAGCGGTGCGTAGGGCGCTCGACCGGATCGACGACCCCTTTCGCCTGGCGGGGCTGCATATCCTTGCGAGCCTCACCGGCTCCGCGTTCATCGCGCTTGCGATCGCCGCCGGCGAGGTCGAGCCGGACGAAGCGTGGGAAGCCGCCCATGTCGACGAGGACTGGAACATCCGCCAGTGGGGCGAGGACGCCGAGGCGAAGCTGAGGCGCGAGCGGCGCAAGCGCGATTTCGACGCCGCGGTGCTGGCCGTCCTTGGCTGACTAGGCCGGCCCTATGCGGCCGAGATGGGTGTCCCTGAACCCGCTCGGCAGCTTCAGCCCGAATCCGAGCGCCCGGTCGATGCCGATGTGGACGAGCCAGACGAGCGCCACGGTCAGGAGCACGCCCTGATTGCCGAACCACCCGAACGCCGCCACCAGGAGCGGCGCGCAATAGGTGTGGAAGGCGTTGTAGCCCAGCGCGCCGAGCCGCGGGCCGCCGAGATAGAACAGCATCGAGAGGTCCGGCACGAGGACAAGCGCGGCGAACAGCCACCAGCTTTCGCCGCCGACGGCGAACAGGAAGAGGCCGATTGCGGCGAAGAACAGGCCCTCGGCGCGGAGGAGGAGCGTTGCGCCGGCCGGTTTCGTCACATGCGTTCTCCTCCACTGGGGTTCGGCGGCATTCAGACCAACGGCCGACTTTCCCCGTGACCGGTTCGTGCTACCACGCGGTCGACGCGGACAGAAAGGTGGGACGATGCGCGAAGTCCTGGCGGAGCTGGAGGAGCGGCGCGAGACGGCGCGGCGGGGCGGGGGTGCGGCGCGCATCGAGGCGCAGCACCGTCGCGGCAAGTTGACCGCGCGCGAGCGGATCGCGGTCCTCCTCGACGAAGGCACGTTCGAAGAGTTCGACATGTTCGTCGAGCACCGCTGCTCCGATTTCGGCATGGAGGAGACGAAGATCCCAGGCGACGGCGTGGTCACGGGCTGGGGCACGATCAACGGGCGCCCGACCTACGTCTTCGCCAAGGACTTCACGGTGTTCGGCGGCTCGCTGTCGGAAGCCCATGCCGAGAAGATCCAGAAGGTCCAGGACATGGCGCTCCGCAACCAGCTGCCGATCATCGGGCTCTACGACGCCGGCGGCGCGCGCATCCAGGAAGGCGTCGCCGCGCTCGGCGGCTACGCCGAAGTGTTCCAGCGCAACGTGCTGTCGTCCGGAGTCATCCCGCAGATCTCGGTGATCATGGGGCCGTGCGCTGGCGGCGACGTCTATTCCCCGGCCATGACCGATTTCATCTTCATGGTCCGCGACACGAGCTACATGTTCGTGACCGGTCCGGAGGTGGTGAAGACGGTCACCAACGAGACGGTCACCTCCGAGGAACTCGGCGGCGCCAAGGTCCACACCACGCGATCCTCCGTCGCCGACGGCGCCTGGGACAACGACGTCGAGGCGCTGCTGCAGGTGCGCCGGCTGCTCGACTTTCTCCCTGCCAACAACATGGCGGGCCCGCCGGTCTGGCCGAGCTTCGACGATGCCGAGCGAATCGACATGTCGCTCGACACGCTGGTGCCCGACAACCCGAACAAGCCCTACGACATGAAGGAGCTGATCCTGAAGGTCGTGGACGAGGGCGACTTCTTCGAGATCCAGGCCGCCTACGCCAAGAACATCGTCACCGGCTTCGCCCGCGTCGAGGGCCGCACGGAGGGCTTCGTCGCCAACCAGC
>JAEZEK010000077.1 GCA_023417735.1 Pseudomonadota bacterium
CTGCGGGTCCCGCGGGCGATGCGCCGCCAGCCGCCGGCGCGGCCTCGCACGCGATGGACCTCGACGGCCTTCCCGACGACGAATCCGGCCGCCTGATCCGGCACGGGCGGCTTCTCCTCACCGACACTTCCACCCATCTCGGGCCGCTCGTCGCCGATCCGGCGAAGCGCTACGCCGGCAGCAACATGGCCTGCGCCAACTGCCACCTCGACGCCGGCACGAAGCCTTTCGGGCTATCGCTCACGAGCGCCTACAAGAGCTATCCGGCCTTCAGCACGCAGTCGGGCACCACGCTCAGCATCGAGGACCGCGTCAACTCGTGCTGGGAGCGCAGCATGAACGGGCGCGCCATGGCGGCGGACGCGCCGGAGATGCAGGCGATCGTCGCCTATCTCCGCTTTCTGTCCGAACGCGCGGACGCGGCGGCATCGGCCGGCGCGGGGTCGATCGCGTATCTCGACCGGGCCGCCGATCCCGGGAGGGGCCGGGCCGTCTTCGAGCGGATGTGCGTCGCGTGCCACAATACCGACGGTTCGGGGCTGCCGCGCGACCGCGGCGCGCCCGAGCTCGGCTACGTCGTGCCGCCGCTCTGGGGCCCCGACAGCTTCAACGACGGCGCAGGCATGTACCATCTGTCGACGCTGGCGAACTTCGCCCATTCCAACATGCCGAACGGGACGAGCTGGCAGGCCCCCCGGCTTTCGCCCGAGGAAGCGTGGGACGTCGCCGCCTTCGTGGTCTCGCAGCCGAGGCCGGCGAAGCCGGGCCTCGAGAACGACTACCCGAATCGGCTCGACAAGCCCGCCGACACCCCGTACGGCCCCTATGCCGACGGGTTCGACGAGACGCAGCACAAATACGGGCCCTATCCGCCGATCGAGGCGGCGCTGAAGCGGCTGCGGGCGGCCGCGGCGCACCCGTCCGAGGGGCCGGGGAAGTAGGCTCCGCCGGCTCCGGCGGCGCGCGGCGCGGCGCGGCGGTTCGCGCTCTTGCGAGGGCCGCGGTGCTGGTCTAAGGCATGCCAGCCCTCGGCTTTCGGGTCCTCTTTGCGCGCGACGTCCGATTGCGCCGGCAGCCAGAAAGCCTAGATATCGCTCGACGCTGCACCGCACAGGAAGTCCATGGACGCCCTTCTGCTCAGCTACCTCCCCATCATCGTGTTCATCGGTATCGCGCTGGTGATCGGGCTGGCGCTGCTCGTCTCGCCGTTCATCGTCGCCTACAAGGATCCGGACCCGGAGAAGGTGTCCGCCTACGAGTGCGGCTTCGCCGCCTTCGACGACGCGCGCATGAAGTTCGACGTCCGGTTCTACCTGGTCGCGATCCTGTTCATCATCTTCGACCTCGAGGTGGCCTTCCTGTTCCCCTGGGCGGTGGCCTTCAAGTCGCTGGGCTGGTTCGGCTTCTGGTCGATGATGGTGTTCCTGGCCGTGCTCACCGTCGGGTTCGTCTACGAATGGAAGAAGGGCGCGCTGGAATGGGATTGATCGATCCTCGCCCGAAGCCGGATGATCCGCATCCGCTCGGCGAATACGCACCGCAGGCGCGCCGGCCGGCCGACGACCCGTTCTTCAGCGAGGTGAACAACGAGCTCGCCGACAAGGGCTGGCTCGTCACCTCGACGGACGAACTGATCACCTGGGCGCGCACCGGCTCGCTCATGTGGATGACGTTCGGCCTCGCCTGCTGCGCGGTCGAGATGATGCAGATGTCGATGCCGCGCTACGACGCGGAGCGGTTCGGCTTCGCGCCGCGCGCCTCGCCGCGCCAGTCGGACGTCATGATCGTCGCCGGCACGCTGACCAACAAGATGGCGCCGGCGCTCAGGAAGGTCTACGACCAGATGCCGTCGCCGCGCTACGTCATCTCGATGGGCTCGTGCGCGAACGGCGGCGGCTATTATCACTATTCCTATTCGGTGGTGCGCGGCTGCGACCGGATCGTCCCGGTCGACATCTACGTGCCCGGATGCCCGCCGACGGCCGAGGCGCTGCTCTACGGCGTGCTGCTGCTCCAGAAGAAGATCCGCCGCACCGGGACCATCGAGCGCTGATCATGGCTGACATTGCCGCCGCAAACGAGGGCCTCGCCGAGATGGCCGCGCACATCGCGGACGTGCTCGGCGACCGGCTGGAGACGAGCGTGATCGCGCAGGGCGAGCTCACGATCACGGTAGGCGCGTCCGACGTCATCAGCGTCCTGCGCTTCCTGCGCGACGATCCGGGCCTCGCCTTCGTGTGCCTGATCGACATCTGCGGCGTGGACTGGCCGGCGCGGGCGCAGCGCTTCGACGTCGTCTACCATCTGCTCAGCCCGCGCCAGAACGCGCGCATCCGGGTCAAGGTGGCGGTCGACGACGTGACGCCGGTGCCGTCCGCAACCGAGATCTACCCGGCCGCGGACTGGTTCGAGCGCGAGGCGTACGACTTCTACGGGATCCTGTTCTCCGACCATCCCGATCTCAGGCGGATCCTGACCGACTACGGCTTCCAGGGCCATCCGCTGCGCAAGGACTTCCCGCTGACGGGCTTCGTGGAGGTCCGCTACGACGACGAGCGCAAGCGCGTCGTCTACGAGCCGGTGAAGCTTCTGCAGGAGTTCCGCAACTTCGATTTCCTCTCGCCGTGGGAGGGCCCGGAATACGCGCTCCCGGGCGACGAGAAGCGAAGCCAGTAGCGAATGGGGAATGGCGAGTAGGAATGCTTCTTGAACCCTCCCATCAACTCCTACCGGGACCTGAAGGTGTGGCAGTCGGCCATGGCCTTGGCGGAAGCGTGCTATCGCCCGACGGCGGCGTTCCCCCGAGAGGAGATGTTCGGCCTGACTTCCCCGATCAGGCGTGCGGCGGCGTCCGTGCCCGCGAACATTGCGGAGGGTCTCGGCCGGGAGCATACCGGGAGCTTCATCCAGCCTCTTCGGATCGCGCAAGGATCGCTGAAGGAACTCGAAACCCATCTCATCCTTGCCGAACGGGTCGGATTCTGGACCGGCACGGCCGGAGGGGCCGCCCTGGAGAGCTCTACGGAGATCGGCAGGATGCTTCGATCCCTGATCCGGTCGCTGCAGGCGAGGGTCTCGGGATGACGTGCGCTCCCTTTTTTGCTGGGCGGCGCGCACGTCTGCACCCGCGCACTTCGCCATTCGCCATTCCCCATTCGCCATTCGCCATTCATTCGCTTGCCGGAGCCCCTGCATGAGCGAAGCGGACGTCCGCAACTTCAACATCAATTTCGGGCCGCAGCATCCTGCAGCGCATGGCGTCCTGCGCCTCGTGCTCGAGCTCGACGGCGAGATCGTCGAGCGCGTCGACCCGCATATCGGGCTGCTGCACCGCGGCACCGAGAAGCTGATCGAATACAAGACCTACCTGCAGGCACTGCCCTATTTCGACCGGCTCGACTACGTCGCGCCGATGAACCAGGAGCATGCCTGGTGCCTGGCCGTGGAGCGCCTGCTCGAGCTGGAGGTGCCGAAGCGCGGCCAGCTGATCCGCGTCCTCTATGCCGAGATCGGGCGGCTGCTCTCCCATCTCCTCAACGTCACCACGCAGGCGATGGACGTCGGCGCGCTGACGCCGCCGCTCTGGGGCTTCGAGGAGCGCGAGAAGCTCATGGTCTTCTACGAGCGGGCCTCCGGCTCCCGCATGCACGCCGCCTATTTCCGGCCGGGCGGCGTCCACCAGGACCTGACGCCGGCGCTCATCGACGACATCCACGGCTTCTGCGATCCCTTCCTGCAGGTCTGCGACGACCTCGAGGGCCTGCTCACCGACAACCGCATCTTCAAGCAGCGCAACGTCGACATCGGCGTGGTGTCGCTCGACGAGTGCTGGAAATGGGGCTTCTCGGGCGTGATGGTGCGCGGCTCCGGCGCGCCCTGGGATCTCCGCAAGTCGCAGCCCTACGAGTGCTATTCCGAACTCGAGTTCGACATCCCGATCGGGCGGAACGGCGACTGCTACGACCGCTACCTGATCCGCATGCACGAGATGCGGCAGTCGGTCCGCATCATGAAGCAATGCGTGGAGAAGCTGCGCTCGGCGGAGGGTGCCGGCCCGGTCTCCTCGACCGACGGCAAGATCGTGCCGCCGAAGCGCGCGGTGATGAAGACGTCGATGGAGGCCCTCATCCATCACTTCAAGCTCTACACCGAAGGCTTTCACGTGCCTGCGGGCGAGGTCTACGCCGCCGTGGAGGCGCCGAAGGGCGAGTTCGGCGTCTATCTCGTCTCCGACGGCACCAACAAGCCCTACCGCTGCAAGATCAGGGCGCCAGGCTTCGCCCATCTCCAGGCGATGGACTTCATGTGCCGCGGCCACATGCTGGCCGACGTCTCCGCCGTCCTCGGCTCGCTCGACATCGTGTTCGGGGAGGTCGACCGGTGACCCGCCCGTCCGCGTCCCGCAACCCGAACCGTCCGGCAGGTATCTGATGGCCGTCCGCCGCCTCGCTGAAGAGCAGCCGGAGAGCTTCGCCTTCACGCCCGAGAACAGGGTGTGGGCGGAGCAGACGATCCGCAAGTTTCCCGAAGGGCGGCAGGCCTCGGCCGTGATTCCGCTCCTCTGGCGCGTCCAGGAGCAGGAGGGCTGGGTCACCAAGCCGGCGCTCGAGGGCGTCGCCGACATGCTCGGCATGCCGTACATCCGCGTGCTCGAGGTGGCGACCTTCTACACGATGTTCCACCTCGCGCCGGTGGGCCGGAAGGCGCACGTCCAGGTCTGCGGAACGACGCCCTGCATGCTGCGCGGCGCCGGCGAGCTGATCGAGCTCTGCAAGAGCCGGATCGGGCCGCACCCGCACGAGGTCAGCGCCGACGGCGCGCTCTCCTGGGAGGAGGTCGAGTGCCTCGGCGCCTGCGTCAACGCGCCGATGATCCAGGTCTTCAAGGACACCTACGAGGACCTGACGCCGGAGACGTTCGCCGCCCTCATCGACGCCTTCGAGCGCGGCGAGACGCCGAGGCCGGGGCCGCAGGTCGACCGGCAGTATTCGGCGCCGGCCGGCGGCCTCACCGCGCTGACCGAGCTCTCCTGGGAAGAGGAGGAGGAGCCGGCGGCGCCGGAGCCGAAGCGGCCGGAGCGCACC
>JAEZEK010000089.1 GCA_023417735.1 Pseudomonadota bacterium
CGTCATGATCTCGTAGGTCTGGGTGTTCTTCAGCATGCCGTCCTGGTGGATGCCGCTCTCGTGGGCGAAGGCGTTCCGCCCGACGATCGCCTTGTTGTACTGGACGGGGAACGACGTCACCGCGGAGACGAGCTTCGAGGCCCGGGTGAGCTGCGTCGCGTCGATGCCGGTGGTGAAGGGATAGGCGTCCGCGCGCGTGCGGATCGCCATCACGATCTCCTCCAGCGCGGCATTGCCGGCGCGCTCGCCGATGCCGTTGACCGTGCACTCGACCTGGCGCGCGCCGCCCTCGATGCCGGCGAGCGAATTCGCCACCGCCAGCCCCAGATCGTCGTGGCAGTGGACGGAGAACACCGCCTTGTCGGCGTTCGGCACGCGCTCCCGGACCATGCGGAACAGCGCCCGGTACTCGTCCGGCGTGGTGTAGCCGACCGTGTCGGGGATTTTGATCGTGGTGGCGCCGGCCCTGATCGCCGCCTCCACGCACCGGCACAGGAAGTCGTGCTCGGTCCTCGTGCCGTCCTCGGCCGACCATTCGACGTCGTCGACGAGGTTGCGGGCGCGCGCGACGGAGGCGACCACCATCTCCAGCACCTCGTCGGGCTCCTTCTGGAGCTTGTGCTTCATGTGCACGGGCGAGGTCGAGATGAAGGTGTGGATGCGCGGGCGGCGCGCGGCGCGCACCGCCTCGCCGGCCCGGTCGATGTCCTTGAAGCCGGCGCGGGCGAGGCCTGCCACGGTGGCGTTGCGCACCCGCTTCGCGATCTCGCTCACGGCCTCGAAGTCACCGGTGGACGCGATCGGGAAGCCCGCCTCGATGATGTCCACGCCCATGCCGTCGAGGAGCTCCGCGACCTCGAGCTTCTCCTCGAAGGTCATGGTCGCGCCGGGGCATTGCTCGCCGTCGCGCAGCGTGGTGTCGAAGATCAGGACGCGGTTGGCGTCGGTCTGCTGGGGAGCGGTCTCGCTCATGGGGTCTAGTCCTCGTTCCGGTCTCGGGTGCCGCCGTCAAGGCGCACGGATCATCGCTTCGGGTGGCTCGCTCCCCTGAGTGCCCGCCCTGGCCGGTCCATCGGACCCGGGCTGCCGACGCTCAGGGGCGGCTAAGAAGAAGGAGACCGAGGGCGAGCGGAAGGCTCCGCGCCGAGCGCGGGCCAGTCGACAGCAATGCTGCGATCGCGGATCGCTCGAACATTCGCCGGAACCTCACCTTCCCGCCTTCTACCGATTTCCGCCCGTTTCCGCAACATCGGCGCGCGGCGGCGTTGCCGATCCGCCACGCCTGCAAGGGAATGTCGCCCGGCTCACGATCGCTTCGGAACGGCCCGGCGGGAGCCCACATTGCGCCTTCATTCGGACACCGAGAACAGCTTCACTCGCCGGCGAGGGGGCAGTCGGAGGGAAAGATGAGGCGCATCAAGCAGGATGTGACGATCGCAGTCGTCCTCGCCGTCATCGGCTCCGGGGTGACGGGCCCGAGCATGGCCGGGGAGCGCCGATACGAGGCGGCCGGGGAGCTTGAGCTCGCGATGGAGGAGAACGAGATGAACGGCGACGCCGTTGCACGCGTTCGCTCGCTCATCGCAGAGGCCCGGCGCCTGCAGCTCGCCGGCGACGAGGACGGCGCCGCTAAGGCGATGGCGACCGCCCTCGATCTCCTGGCATGACCCGACCCCGCTTCGGGGGGACCCCTAGCGCGGCCCCGGCGCGAACGAAACGACCGCCAGGCAGATTGCGATGAGGGCCGCGAGCCACACGCCCGCCGCCCAGAGCTCGAGCCGCGCGCGCTCCTTGTCGCCGACGCGACCGTGCATCCGCGCCGCCTGCATGCGCTGCATGAGGTGGGAGGCGGTGAGCACGCCCACGAAGCCGACCTTGGCGTAGAACCACGCGCTCACCACCCGGCCGGTCTGGCCGTACTGGCTCCACAGCAGCATCAGGCCGGTGATCCACACGAACACCACGGCCATGGTGGTGAAATCGGCGAGCGTCCGGCGGGCGAGCGCCAGCGCCAGGCTGCTGTCGCCGGACTGCCCCGCGCTCACCCGCAGCATCAGGAGGTGCGAGAAGGCCATCCCCGTCACCATGGCGATGATCATGAGATGGGCGATCAGCAGGATTTCGTACATCGGCGGGCCGTCCGGGCGGTGACTGGCAGTTCGTTTAGCCGGGGTTCGACCCGGGCGCCTTGCGGCAGATCAATCGGCATTCAGGCCGCCAGCACGCCTTCGGCCACGCGCACGGCCCGGCCCCCGATCCGCACGGTGGCGAGCCGACCGCCGGCGACGGTCATCTCGACGCGGATGAGCGAGGGGCGGCCCATCTCGTAGCCCTGCTCGACGATGCAGGTGTGCCCGCCTTCCGGCAGGTCGTCGAAATGGTGGATCGGTCCGGCGAAGGCGGCCGCGGCGGAGCCGGTCGCGGGATCCTCCTCGATGCCGTGCATGGGTGCGAACATGCGGGCCCGGAAGGCGTGGTCGTGGCCCTCGGTCTCGCGCGTGTAGAGGTAGGCGCCGTCCTCGCCGAAGGCGTCCGTCCAGTTCGAGCGCACGACCATCGCCTCGGCCAGCACGGACCGGTCGCGCACCGGCACGAAATGGTAGGGCACGCCCGCCGACCAGACCGACGGCGCATGGTTCTCGAAGCCGAGTTCGCCGACCGACAGCCCGAGCGCGCCGGCAATGGCGTCCTGCGCCGGCGCCGGCCCGAGCGCCCGCGGCAGCCGCGGGCTGTCGAACTCGGCGAAGCCGTCGGACCCGGACACCTTCACGCCGCAGCGCACCGGTCCGATGTTCTCCTCGAGCACGACGACCGCGTCGTGCTCGCCTGAGGCGCCCTGGAACCGCTGCGCGGAGAGCGCCACCGCGGTCCCGATCGTCGGATGCCCGGCGAAGGGCAGTTCGGCGAAGGGGGTGAAGATCCTGACGCGCGCGGTGTGGCCGGGATTGTCCGCCTCCAGCACGAACACCGTCTCCGACAGGTTGAACTCGCGCGCGATCGCCTGCATGGCGCCGTTGTCCAGCCCCTCGGCGTCGAGCACGACCG
>JAEZEK010000141.1 GCA_023417735.1 Pseudomonadota bacterium
CCGCTCAACGAGCGCGAGCTTCGGGTCATCGAGGCGAATGCCCGGATACCCGGCGGGATGGTGCGCTACACCGAGCTCGACGGCGACATCGGCCTCTGGGTCGGCGGCGGCGGCGCGGGCCTCGTCCAGCACGACATGATCCTCGCCGCCGGCGGGCGTCCCGCCAACCACACCGACGCCTCCACGGTGAACCCGGACAAGGTGCGCGTGCTGGTCGACGCGATCCTCGACAACCCGAACGTCCGCAGCCTCTTCGTCAGCTGGCATTACCAGCAGATGGCGCGGATCGAGAAGCGCGTCGTGCCGGTCGTCGAGGCGCTCAAGGCACGGAACATCGACCCGCGGCGCTTCCCCGTCGTCATCCGCATGTTCGGGCCCGGCGAGGAGCTTGCCCGCGAGGCCGCGGCCGAGCTCGACGGCATCCACTACCTGCCGCATGGCGCACCGCTCTCCGACGGCGTGCGGCTGATCGTGGACCTCACCAACGAGTTCGCAGCCGAGGAGCGCGCGCAGTGACCATTCTCATCGACAGGAACACGCGCGTCGTGGTGCAGGGCATCACCGGCCGCCAGGCGCGCCTCGATACCGAGAACAGCATCCGCTACGGGACCCGGGTCGTGGCCGGCGTCACCCCGGGCCGCGGCGGCGAGGAGGTCCTCGGCGTACCGGTCTACAACACCGTCCGCGCGGCGGTGAACGCGCAGGGCGCGAACGCCTCCGTGCTCTACGTGCCGGCGCAGGCGGTGCGCGATGCCGTGTTCGAGGCGATCGACGCGGGCATAAAGCTGATCGTCGGCACCTCGGAAGGCGTTTCCCGGCAGGGCGCGGCGGAGATCGTCGCCGCGGCGAGGGCGGCGGACGTCACGCTGGTCGGCCTCAACACGAACGGCCTCATCTCGCCGGGGCAGTCCAAGGTCGGCGGGATCGGCGGGGTCGACCCGGGCGACATCTACGTGCCGGGCCGGATCGGCATCTGCTCGCGCTCGGGCGGCATGACGGCCGAACTCGCCCTCACGCTGAAGCAGAACGGCTACGGCGTCTCGACGGCCATCGCCATGGGCGGGGACCGGATCACCGGCCGGCGCATGGTGGACTACCTGCGGATGTTCGAAGCGGATCCGGGCACGGACGCCGTGTGCGTCTACGGCGAGCCGGGATCGCGGAACGAGGCCGAGGTCGCCGAGCACCTGAGGCAGAACGGGCTGACGAAGCCGGTCGTGGCGGTCATCGCCGGCCGCTTCCAGGAGAACTACCCGAAGGGCATGAGCTTCGGCCATGCCGCGGCGATGATCAGCAGCGATGAGGACAGCGCGAGCGCCAAGCAGCGCATGCTTGCCGCCGTCGGGGTGCGGATCGCCGAGTCGCTCGCCGACATACCCGGGCTGCTGTCGGAAGCCGGCATCGCCCGCAGCCGCGGGATCGACGGCGATGCCGGTCGCGACATGCCGGGCGCCCACGCCGCGCGATCGGCAGTCGGCGGCCTCCGGTCGGGCGTCGCGTGACGGCCGCAGCAGACGAGAGACGCCCTTCCGCAAAGGGGTGAGAGGAGAGCGATGCGCCATCCAACGGCAACGGTATCCGGCCCGGACGGGAGCGGCAGCGCGCGCCGCTCGCCGCTCCAGCTCGCGATCGGCCTTTCCATCCTCCTGCTCGCGCTCTTCTATCTCTACCACGCGCTCCAGATCCGGGTGCCGCCGATCGGCGACAGCCTCGGGCCGCGCTTTTTCCCGCTCATGCTGGGCGGGATGTTCGTTCTGTTCTGTCTCGCCAACATCGTCATGGACATCGTCGCGCCGCACGCTGCGTCGGACGAGCGGCCGCTGTCGAAGGACGTGAAGATCCGTACGGCCGGCATCTTCGCGGCAGCGCTCCTCTACGCGGCAGTGCTGCCCGTGGCGGGCTACCTCGCCGCAACCGTTCTCCTGATCGCCGGCTTCCTGGCACTCGTCCGGTTCCGGGCCCTGCCCAGGATCGTGTTCTGGTCGGTGCTCCTGACCGCCGTCTTCTATCTCGTCTTCGACACCTGGCTCGGCGTGAAGCTGCCGGGCGTCGAACTCTGAGGGCCGGTCATGGAGTCTTTCAGCAATCTCGCCTTCGGCCTCAGCCAGGCGATCGCCGGCTACAACCTCCTCTTCGTCGTCGTCGGAGCGGCGATCGGGACCTGGGTCGGCATGCTGCCCGGCGTCGGCCCGGCGACCGCCATTGCGGTGCTGTTGCCGTTCTCCTACGGGCTGGAGCCGACTTCGGCGCTCATTCTCCTGAGCGGCATCTATTTCGGCGCGATGTATGGCGGCGCGATCGCCTCCATCCTCATCAACATTCCGGGCGACGCATCGGCCATCATCACGACGCTCGACGGGCATCCGCTCGCGCGCAGCGGTCGCGCCGGCGCCGCGCTCTTCATCTCGGCCATCGCCTCCTTCGTCGGCGGCACGCTCGGCCTGCTCGGCCTCACCTTCCTGGCGGCGCCGATCGCGCGCTTCGCGCTCAACCTCGGGCCGGCCGAGTACTTCATGCTGATGGTCTTCGCCCTGGTGGCGACCGCGAGCCTGGTCGAAGGATCCGCCGTCAAGGGCTTCATGTCTGGCCTGTTCGGCCTGATGATCGCGACCGTCGGCATCGACCTCCAGAGCGGCTCGCCCCGCTTCACCTTCGGTTCGGCCGATCTCCTCGACGGCGTGAACCTGCTCATCATCATCATCGGCGTCTACGCGGTGACCGAGGTCCTGGTCACCGTCGAGCGGCTGATCTCCGGCCGCTGGGAAGCCCCGGCC
>JAEZEK010000143.1 GCA_023417735.1 Pseudomonadota bacterium
GCCCTCGCGGAGCTCTCCGCGAAGCCCGGTCTGTCGCGCGACGTGGCCGACATTCTCCTCCGCACCATCGAAGGGTAAATGCTGGCTTGCCACAATCGCACCAAATTTCCGTAACCTTCTAGAAACAATCTGGACAAGCGGAATCCGCTCGACTCAAATGAGCTGATTCGGAGAAGCGGCGCTCCGATTGCACGACCGACGAGGAGGCTGGCATGGCGCGGGCTGGGGAGGCCATCGCGTCCGCGGATTGGCGCACCCGGATTCCGGAGCGTCTCAATCGCGTGGCGCTGGCGGGTCACGCCAAGCTCTTCGTCCATCCCGCCTACGCTCGCCTCGTCACCAATGAGCCCTACGTCAAGCGCCTGATCCCGGCGCTGATCGTCCTCTTCGTGCTCTCGCTCGGGGGGATGCGCGCCGTGGTCCTCTTCGAGGGCCACGATTCCGTCGATCTGCGCGCACGCAACCAGATCGCCCTGCTCGCGCGCGCCGTCTCCGCGGACCTCCTCGGCGGTGACGCGCTCCCGCCGATCAGCGAGCCCTCGGAGCTGCTCCAGGGGCGGCTGGAGAACACGCTGCCGCCGCGCGCGGCCAGCATGGAGCGCTCCATCTACGTTCTGAACCCGGACGGCGTCATCGTGGCCGCGGTCCCGGCCAGGAACGGCGTCGTCGGCCAGCACCTCGACAGCATCATCGGCCTCGGCCAGCCGCTCACGACCCTCGGCCAGCTGGCCGGCGTGCTCTCGATCACCCGGCCCGACGACGAGGAGGTCCTCGCGGCGGTCCACCACAATCCCGCCCGCACGGCCTCGATCGCGGTCATGCAGCCGGTATCCGGCGCCTATGCGGAGTGGCGGCAGACGGTTTCCCGCGAGGCCACGATCTTCGTCGCCACCAGCGTCGTGCTCGTCATCCTCGGCTTCGCCTTCCACGCGCAGGCGGCGCGGGCCCAGGAGGCGGACGCGATCTACGCCGAGACGCAGAACCGCTTCCACATGGCGCTCCGCCGCGGCCATTCCGGCCTGTGGGACTGGGACCTCTCGCGCGGCGCGCTGTTCTGGTCGCAGTCGATGTACGAGATCCTCGGCCTCGTCCCGCGCAACAAGCTGCTGTCGATCGGCGACGTCGTGGAATTGGTCCACCCGGACGACGTGGACCTGCTTTCGCTCGCCAATGCGCTGGTGCGCGCCGGCAAGGGGACCGTCGACCAGGAATTCCGGATGCGCCACGTCGACGGCAGGTGGATCTGGATCCGGGCCCGCGCCGAAGTCGTCTGCGATGCGGACGAGGAGCCCCACCTCGTCGGCATCGCCGTCGACGTGACCGAGCAGAAGCGCATGCAGGAGGCCTCGCGCATGGCCGACATCCGGCTGCGCGACGCCATCGAGGCCATCTCCGAGGCGTTCGTCCTGTGGGACGCCAATGACCGCCTCGTCATCTGCAACAGCAAGTACCAGGATCTCTATCAGCTCTCCGACGAGCTCGTCCGCCCGGGCACCCACTACCAGGCGATCAGCAGGGCCGGAAAGCGGCCCCAGATCACGAGCAGCACGCCGCTGGCCGACGACTCGGCCGACGAGGCCGTGTCGCTGGAAGCGCGGATCGCCGACGGCCGTTGGCTGCAGATCAGCGAACGCCGCACCAAGGACGGCGGCTTCGTGTCCGTCGGCACCGACATCACCGCGCTGAAGAACAACGAGAGCCAGCTCCTGGAGAACGAGCGGGCGCTCACCGCGACCGTCGCCGATCTCCGCCAGTCGCGCCAGAAGCTCGAGCGCCAGGCCCAGCAGCTCGTCGAGCTGGCGGAGAAGTACGCGCTGGAGAAGGAGAAGGCCGAGGACGCCAACCGCGTGAAGTCCGAGTTCCTCGCCAACGTCTCGCACGAGCTCCGCACGCCGCTGAACGCCGTGATCGGCTTCTCCGACATGATGCTGTCCGGCGTGTTCGGCGCGCTCGGCGACCAGAAGTACGAGGAGTACTGCAAGGACATCCGCCAGAGCGGCGAGTACCTGCTCGCGGTCATCTCCGACATCCTCGACATGGCCCGGCTGGAGGCCGGCCGCGTCGAGCTCGACCTCGAGCGGATCGAGCTTGAATCGCTGCTCGCCGACACGGTCGAGACCTGCCGCGCGGAGGCCGACGCCGGCGAGATCGAGATCATCGAGCGCCTCGACGCGAAGGTCTCCTTCCTCGGCGACCGGCGCGCCCTTCGGCAGGTTCTCACGAACCTCGTCTCGAACGCCATCAAGTTCACGCCCGGCGGAGGGAAGGTGCTGGTCGAGTGCCGGCGGCGCGGCGACAACGTGGTCGCCATCGTGGAGGACACCGGCATCGGCATCCCGCAGGCCGCGCTCGGCAAGATCGGGCAGCCCTTCGAGCAGGTCCAGAGCCAGATGACGCGGAACCACCGCGGCTCGGGCCTCGGCCTCGCCATCTCGCGCGCGCTGGTGGTGCTTCATGGCGGCGACATGCGGATCGAATCGGCCCCGGGCGTCGGCACCCGCGTCACCGTGATCCTGCCCCGCCGCCCGAGGGTCGAGCTCGGCTCGCCTGCCGCGGCCTGAGGCGGCTGCTCCTAGAGCGGAACAACCAGGACGCGCCGGAACGCCTGCCGCGTGCGCGCCTGCGTCTCCTCGAGCTGGCGCTGCAGGTCGCCGAACGCGTCCCTCGGCTGTGCCGCCGCTGGGGCCGGCTCCGCGCCTTCCACGCGGCGCGCGAAATCCTGCCGCGCCCGCTCCGTGGTGCGGACCAGGAGCATCTTCATGCCATCAGGCGCGGCGTCCGGGTCGAACGCCTTGTCGTCGGCGATCCTGAGCGCCTGCAGGAGCGCGGACTGCGTCACCGCGGATCGGGCCAGCATGGCGCCCTCCTCCGCCGGAAGCCGCCCGTCCTCGGCGCCGCGCCAGAGCGTCTCCGCCGTCGTCTCGCCCTCGACCTTCGCCAGGCCGGCGAGCACGGCGAACTGCGCGACGAACTCGCAGTCCATCAGGCCGCCGGGGATCGTCTTGAGCTCCCAGCAGCTCTTCGTGCTGCGCGCCTCGTCCACCTTCGCGCGCATGCCGGCCACGTCCGCCGCAAGGTCCGCGCGCTCGCGCGGCCTGGCCATCACCTCGTCCATGATGGCGCGCACCGTGTCGGCGAGACCGGCATCGCCGGCGATCGGCCGCGCCCGCGACAGCGCCATGTGCTCCCAGGTCCAGGCGTCGTTCAGCTGGTAGTGCCGGAACGCCTCGATATGGGTCGCGAGCGGGCCGGCCCGGCCCGACGGCCGCAGCCGCGTGTCGACGGCATAGGCGACGCCCTCCGACGTCGGCGCGGAGAGTGCCGCCACCAGCCGCTGCGTGAAGCGCGTATAGTATTGCGACGGCGCGAGCGGACGCGGCCCGTCAGAGAGCGTCGCGTCCGGATCGTGGCTGTAGACGACGATGAGGTCGAGGTCGGAGCCTGCCGTCATCTCGCGGCTGCCGAGCCGCCCGAAGGCGATGATCGCCTCCGCGCTCCCCTCCAGCGTGCCGTGCTGCGCCCGGAATTCCTCGAGCGTGCGCTGGTACAGCGCCTCGATCACCAGTTCGGCGAGGTCCGAGAAGGCGTGGCCGGTCTCGACCGGCGAGATCCCGCCGCGGATCATCCGGACCGAGAACAGGAAGCGCTGCTCCGCCGCGAAGAGCCGCGCCCGGTTGAGCGCCTCCTCGTAGTCCTTCGCCTCTCCGAGCGTCGCCTGGAGCCGCGCCGCGATGTCGCCGCGGTCCAGCCGGTCGTTGATGATGGCCGGCTCGATCAGCGTGTCCACGACATGCGGCCGCCTGGTGAAGATCTCGGCGAGCCGCGGCGCGGCGCCCAGGATGAAGGCGAGAAGGTCGAGGAGCTCGGGATTGGATTGCAGGATCGCGAAGAGCTGCGCGCCGGCCGGCAGCTTCCGCAGCAGCGCGTCGAAGCTGCGGAACGCCTGGTCCGGGTTGCCCGCGCGCGACAGCGCCTCCAGCAAAACGGGCGTGATCTCGGTCAGGCGCTCGCGCGCCGTCGTGGACCGCATCGCCGGGAAGCGCCCGAAGTGCCAGGCCCGCACCGCCTCGGTCACGGCCTCGGGATGCGCGAACCCGAACTCCCTCAGCGTGCGCAGCGTCTCCGGGTCGTCGTCGCCGCCGGTGAAGACGAGGTTGCCCCTGCCGCTCGTGAGTTCCGGCGCATCCTCGAAAAGCTCGGAATAGCGCGAGGCGACCTTCTCCAGCACGCCGCGCACCTCCGCCTCGAAGACGCCCGGGTCGCCCTGCCCCATGAGCCGGCCGATCCGGGCGAGTTCCTCGCGGTCCGCCGGCATCGAATGGGTCTGCTCGTCCCGCACCATCTGCAGCCTGTGCTCCAGCGTGCGGAGATAGACATAGGCGTCGTCGAGCACGTCGGCCGTGCGTCTGCCGATCCAGCTCCGCTCGGCGAGCATGGCCAGCATCGGCCGGGTCTGGATCCCGCGCAGGCTCCGGTCGCGCCCGCCCGCGATCAGCTGCTGGGTCTGCACGAAGAACTCGATCTCGCGGATGCCGCCGCGCCCGCGCTTGATGTCGTGGCCGAGCACCGTGACGTCGGCATGGCCGCGATGGGCGTGCACCTGGCGCTTGATCGAGTGGATGTCGGCGATCGCCGCGAAGTCGAGATACTTGCGCCAGATGAAGGGGGCGATCTCGGCGAGGAACGCGTCGCCGGTCGGGACGTCGCCGGCGCAGGCGCGCGCCTTGATGAGCGCCGCCCGTTCCCAGTTCTGGCCCATGCTCTCGTAATAGAGGAGCGCGCCGGGAATGGAGAGCGCGACCGGCGTCGCGCCGGGGTCTGGTCGGAGCCGGAGATCGCCACGGAACGCATAGCCGTCGGCCGTCCGCTCCGGGAGGAGCGCCACGAACTGCCGGACGACGCGGACCCAGAAGACGCTCGGCTCCGTTCCCTCCGCTAGCCCGCCGGCCGCCGGCTCGTAGACGACGATGAGGTCGATGTCGCTCGAATAGTTCAGCTCGCGCGCGCCGTACTTCCCCATGCCGAGGATGGCGAAGCCGCTGCCGGCCCCGCTCGGGTCGCCCGTATAGGTGCCCTTCCGCCGCGCCTCCTCGAGCGCGAAGCGCAGCGCGCCGCCGAGCGCCGCATCCGCGAAATCGCTGAGCGCGACCGTGACCGTCTCCAGGTCCACGGCGCGGCCGAGATCGGCGAGGCCGAGGGCGAGGGCGACGCTCTGCCGCGAGCGCCGGAGGCCCCGCATCGCGTCGGCCTTGGTCTCGAAGACCGTGCTGCCCAGCGCCTCGATCTCGCCCGCCACGATCGCGAGCGGGTCGCCCTCGACGATCCGCGCCAGGCGGTCGATGTCCTTCTCGGCGAGATCCAGCAGGAACGGGCAGTCGCCGAGCGCCGTCCCCAGAAAGCGCGCGGTCGCGGCGTCGGCGAGCAGGCTTTCCAGACGATCCGCCGCGTCCTGCCGCGCCGCCGCCTCCCGCAGCGAGAGGAGCGCCGCCTCGGCCGCCGGGCTCTCCGGGAGAGCCTGGATGAGCCGTCTCAGCGGCTCACGCTGCATGCCCGGGCTCCCGCGCCGGCAGTGCTATGACGGCCCTCAGGCCCGGCGCATTGTCCTCGAGCAGCAGCACGCCGTGATGCAGGCGGGCGACGGCCGCGACCAGGCTCAGCCCGAGCCCCGCCCCGGGCTTCGACCGGCTCTTCTCGAGCCTCACGAAGCGCTCGGTGGCGCGCGCGGTGTCGGCTGCCGCGATGCCGGGGCCGTTGTCCGCAACGATCAGCTGCACCTGGTCCCCCTCCCGCCGCACCGAGATGGCGATGCGCGCCCTTGCGGCGCCTCCGTCGGCATATTTCAGCGCGTTGTCAACGAGGTTGGAGAGCGCCTGGCCGAGCAGTTCCCGGTTGCCCTCGACCCAGGCGGCGGCGGCGTCGAGGGTCAGGTCGGCCCCCGCATCCTCGGCGAGCGGCTCGTAGAGCTCGAAGACGTCCGCCGCGACCCGCGATGCGTCCACCGGCGCGAACGCGGTGCCCGACGACCCAGCCTCCGCCCGCGCGATCATCAGGAGGGCATTGAAGGTGCGGATGAGCTGGTCCGCGTCCTCGATCGTCGCCTGCAGTGCCTCGCGGTAGCGCGGCTCGTCGGGCGCGACCGCGAGCGCGCCCTCCACGCGGTTCCGCATCCGGGTCAGCGGCGTCTTCAGGTCGTGCGCGATGTTGTCGGAGACTTCCTTCAGACCCTCCATCAGGCGCTCGATGCGGTCGAGCATGGTGTTGAGGCTCTCCGCGAGCCGGTCGAACTCGTCGCCCGTTCCGGTCACCTCGAGCCGGCCGCTGAGGTCGCCCGCGATGATCCTGCGGCTCGTCCCGGCGATCGAATCGATCCGCTTCAGCACCCGGCGCGTCACGAACAGCCAGGAGGCGAGCCCGAGCACCACCATCAGCGCCATCGTCACGACGAGCGCCCGGATCGTGATCTCGATCAGCTGGTTGCGCTCGCTGACGTCGCGCCCGACCAGGATGCGGTAGTTGCCGGGCAGCTCGAACACGCGCACCAGCGCGACCCGCCGCTCGCCCATGCCCGGCTCCTCGACGCCGCGATAGGGCACGGTCTGCGGCGCGGGATCGGGGTTCTCGATGACGGCCTGCGGCACGAAGGCGACGTTGCCGGCGATCTTGGCGCCGCTCTGGTCGCTGACGAGGTAGAGGCTCGCGCCGGGCTGCTGGCTGCGCAGCTGGATCACCTGCGCGAGCCGCAGGATGCCGCCGAACTGGTACTGCGTCGCGAGCTCGTCGAGCTCGCGGTCGACGGCCTGCAGCGTCTGGCTCTCCAGGAGCTGCATCGTGCTCTTCACGAT
>JAEZEK010000254.1 GCA_023417735.1 Pseudomonadota bacterium
ATCGTGCGCCCGTGCTCCGGCGCGATCGCGGCTCCGATGCTTCCGCCGACCGAGATCGTCCGGCTCCCGATCCGGAACGGGCGGACGACGCTCTCCATGATGGCGTCGACGACGCCTTCCAGCACGCCCGGCTCGGCCGGCCCTGGCAGCCAGGCAGCGAATTCGTCGCCGCCGAGCCGGGCGACCGTCGCAGGCGCCGGCACGGCGCCCTGCAGCCGGCCGGCGACATCGATGAGGAGGCGGTCGCCGCCGGCGTGCCCCATGCTGTCGTTGACCTCCTTGAACCGGTTGAGATCGACGAGGAGGAGGGCGCCGGGCGTGTCCCGGTCCAGGGCATCCGAGATGCGCGACCAGATCAGCCGCCGGTTGGGAAGGCCGGTCAGCTGGTCGTAGTGGGCGAACCGGAAGAGGCGCTCCTGCTGTTCGCGCTGCTCCGTCACGTCGCGCGCCAGGATGCAGAAGTTTCGCCTGGCCCCTTCGAGCCAGCTCGACACCGTCGCTTCCACCGGGAACACGCGGCCCGTGCGGTGCCGGCCGACGGTTTCGAGCCGCTCTCCCGTCTCGCCCGAGCCGATCGCCGTCAGGCGATCCGACAGGTCGCTCGGAAAGATCATCTCCACCGACCGGCCGACCGCTTCTTCCGGCGCGTAGCCGAACGTCCGCTCGGCGCCCTCGTTCCAGAAGGTGACGTCGCCGGCCTCGTCGAACAGGATGCAGGCGTTCGGCGACGTGGATGCGACCTTCCGGAACCGCTGCTCCGTCGAGCGGGCCGCCTCTTCCGCCCGTTTGCGCCCCGTGACGTCGCGGACCACGCCGATCATCCGCACAAGCTCTCCGTCCGGGGCGAAGAAGCCGCGCCCCGACGCCGACAGCCACCGTTCCGCGCCGTCATCGGCGCGCCGTATCCGGAAGTCCGTGTCGAGCCTGCCGATGGCGGGATCGAACACCCGCGCGATCTCGGCGTCGAGCGCGGCCCGGTCGTCCGGATGCACGAGCGCTAGAAACACCTCGAGGCCGATCGGGTCCCCTTCGGGAATGCCGAGGAGCGCCCGCTTCCCGTCCGACCACCAGCGCTGGCCGGATCGGAAATCGAAGTCCCAGATGCCGAGCCCCGTCGCGTCGACCGCGAGCCTCAGCCGCTCCTCGTTGCGCGAAAGGCGATCGGCGGCGTCGTGGTGCTCGTGAATGTCGGTCGTCGTGCCGACCCACTCGCGGATGGCGCCGTCGCCGTCCTTGAGGGGCACGGCACGCGTGACCATCCACCGATAGCCGCCCTCGGGCGACAGCATGCGGTAGCGGAACGGGGCGCACGCGCCCGACCGGACCGCCTCGCGCCAGGTCGAAACCACGCGGGCCCGGTCGTCGGGATGGACGGCGTCCTGCCAGCGAAACCCCTTGAACCCGTCCCTGAACTCGCGCGCCTGATCGTCCCAGCCCCAGAAATCGACGACGGCGCCGCCGGGGTCTGTGACGAAGACGAGCGACGTGTTCGTTGCGAGCAGCGCGCGATAGCGTTCCTCGCTGGTTTCCAGGCCGTCCATCCGCCTTACTGGATCTCGCGAGCCGATGGTCATGGTGTCAGGGACGGCACTGCACGGCCGCGGGCAAGCAGAAGTCGCCGAGACACCGGGATGATCATGCGAAACCTTGCGGCTCGGTTACCCAATTCCTGCCCCTGATGGGGATCCCGGCTGAAGAGCGCCCCGTTTCTGGAAAGAACACTCAGCGTACGAGAACGTTCCTGAACTGCCAGGGATCCTCCGGATCGATGTCTTCGGCAAACAGGCCGGGACGGCCGGCGAGCGGCGTCCAGTCGGTGTAATACCCTTTGACGGGGCCGAGATAAGGCCGCTGCACGTCGAGGCAGCGGCGGAAATCCATCTCGTCCGTCTCCACGATGCCGGCCTGCGGGTTCTCCAGCGCCCAGACCATGCCCGCCAGAACGGCCGAGCTGACCTGCATTCCCGTCGCGTTCTGGTAGGGGGCGATCAGGCGCGTCTCCTCGATCGAGAGCTGCGAGCCGTACCAGTAGGCGTTGCGCGCGTGGCCGTAGAGGAGCACGCCGAGCTCGTCGATGCCGTCGACGATCTCGTGCTCGTCGAGCACGTGGAACTCGGACTGCGGCGCGCCCGCCCGGCCGAACATCTCGTGCAGCGACAGGACGGCGTCGTTGCACGGGTGATAGGCGTAGTGGACGGTCGGGCGGTACTCCGGGTCGAGCCCGGAACCGACCGTGTAATAGTCGGCGATCGAAACCGCTTCGTTGTGCGTGACGAGGAATCCGAACTGCGGGCCGGGGGTCGGGCACCAGGTCCTCACCCGCGTGTTGGCGCCGGGCTGGAGCATGTAGCGCGCCGCTTGGCAGCCCGACGGGTCGTCCTGGACCCGCATGTTGTCGGGCATCCAGCGCTCGTGGCTGCCCCAGCCGAGTTCCGCCGGCTGCAGGCCTTCCGAGACGAAGCCTTCCACGGACCATGTGTTCCAGAACACGTCCATCGGCTTCGGGTGGCTCACGCGCTGGGTGTCCCGCTCGGCGATGTGGACGCCCTTCACGCCGAGGCCGCGCATCAGTTGGGCCCAGCCGGCCCGGTCGTCGGCGGCCGGTTCGCGAGGACCGCCGCCCAGTTCCGCCGCGAGGTCGATGAGCGCTTGCTTCACGAACCAGGACACCATGCCCGGATTCGCGCCGCAGCAGGAAACCGCGGTCGAGCCGCCCGGATTGGCGCGCTTCTCCGCGCGCACCGTCTCCCGGAGCGCATAATTGGTGCGCGCCGCGGGGCCGGCGCTGGAATCGAAATAGAACCCGGGCCAGGGCTCGACCACGGTGTCGATGTAGAGCACGCCGAGGGCGCGGCAGAGCTTCATGATGTCGAGCGAGGAGGTGTCGACGGAGAGGTTGACGCAGAAGCCGCGCCCGGCTCCGTCGGTCAGGAGCGGCGTCAGCAGCGCGCGGTAGTTCTCCCGCGTCACGGCCTCGTGGACGAAGCGGATGCCCTGCGCGTCGAGCATCGCGCGATGGCTGTCGTCGGGGTCGATCACCACGAGCCGCTTCGGATCGTAGCTGAAGTGACGCTGGATGAGCGGAAGCGTGCCGCGACCGATCGAGCCGAAGCCGATCATCACGATCGGGCCGTCGATGGTGGCGTGGACGGGCCAGTCGGTCATCGGGTCTCCCTATGGAACGGTCCGCGAGGATTCGCGTGGTGCCGCCCGGCAGAGCAGGCCTGCGCCGCCCCTGTCAACCGCTGAGGGGATCCCGTCGCCGGCACCGTCACGGGACGAGCTGCGCCTTCGGGATCTCGAGTTCGTACGCGAGGCCTTCCGGGCGGAAGGAAAGCTCCGCGGTCCCGCTGACCGAGGTCGGCACCACGTTGCAGAGCATCAGCAGCCCGAAGCTCCGCCCGCGCGGCGCGCGCTCGGGCATGCTCGCGCTGCTCCTCTCCGCCCACGTGAAACGGTAGAGCTCGGCGTTGTCGGGGCTGCGTTCGAACCGCACCGCGATGATGCCGTCTGGGACCGAAAGCGCCCCGTACTTGATGGCGTTCGTCGTCAGTTCGTGAAGCGCCAGGCCGAGATACTGCGCCGCATTGGGCCGGAGGAAGCCGTTCTCGCCCTCGAGCTGGATGCTGGAAAGCCGCGGCTCGGCATAGAGCGCCACCTGCGAGCGCACGAGGTCGAAGATGCGCGCCCCGCGCCAGTCGGCATCGGTCAGGACGTCGTGAGCGCGCGACAGCGAGTAGATCCGGCCGTTGAAGCGGCTGACGAACTGCTGCGTGGAATTCGTGCTCTCGGCGGTCTGGCGGGCGATGCCCTGGATCACGGCGAGCAGGTTCTTGGACCTGTGCGCCAGCTCGCGCAGCACGATCCGGAGATGCTCCTCGTGAATCTTCCGCTCCGTGACGTCGACCGCGGACAGGATCGTGCCGGTGATCGCGCCGCTCCTGTCCGTCTGCGGGAGGATCCGCACGTCGTACCAGTGCGGGCCCGCTTCGTCGCTGGTTCGGATCTCCACGTTGCGCGGCTCCCCCGTGGCCAGCACCGCCTGCCGTGCCGGCGAGAGCGTGTCCGCGGCGGGTCCGAACAGCCCGTCGCGCTCGCCGCGCCCGACGATCGCATCGCCGTCCACGCCGGCAGGCGGGTTGAAGACCCAGGTGAAGACGCCGTCGCGGTCCTGGCCGCAGATGGTGATCTGGGAGCCCTGGAGGGCCGCCTCGAATCGACGGCCGAGTCCGGCGGCGACCGCGTCATCGGCGGTGCGGGTCGATTCGGAGTGCGTCGAAGTCTCGTATCCCATGACTTCCGATGCCGGCGGGCCGCCAGCCTTGCTTGCTAGATATCCGGGCCGGCTATGTCCGCCAACCCCGGCCGGGCGGCCGCGGTGCGAACGGAAGGAACGATTGCTGCCCGCGCCGAGCGCGATGGCGGACGGCCCGGCAGGGCCGCACGCATCGGGCGCAGGCATGCCGGGCACGCAGACGGTCCGAGTGCCGGTCCGGCAGGCCTTGGCGCAGCGTGCCAGCTCACCAAGGTCCTACCCACGCGACCACTCCTTCTGGAACTTCACGCGGAAACGCCGCCAAGCCTCGCCAGTTCCACGAAGAAACGGGCGGCTCGCGTCCACCGCGAGCGCGTTCAGCGCCCTGCACGCCGTTCGAAGAACAGCGCCTGGCTGATGACGGCCTTCACGGTTTCGGGCTGGAACGGCTTGGTGATCAGGAAGGCGGGCTCCGGCCGCTCGCCGGTGAGCAGGCGTTCCGGGTAGGCTGTGATGAAGACCACCGGGACGGAGATCGACTGCAGCATCTCGTTGACGGCCTCCAGCCCCGAACTGCCGTCGGCGAGCTGGATGTCGGCGAGCACCAGGCCGGGGCGGTGTGCCTCGACCGCCTCGATCGCCTCCGCATGCGTGCGCGCGAGCCCGGTCACGCGGTGCCCGAGCGACTTGACGAGCGTCTCGATGTCCATCGCGATGAGCGGTTCGTCCTCGATGATGAGGACGTCGGTCGCCACCTGCTGTGCGATCTCGCGGCCCGCCTGGTCGATGAGCTCGGCCACCTCGCCTTCGTTCTTGCCGAGCACGTACGCGATCTCGGAGGCCGAGAAGTCCTCCACCGCCATCAGCAGGAACGCCTGCCGCGCCAGCGGCGTGATCGCCTCCAGGCGGCGCGCGGTGCCCTGCAGCTCCTCCGGGTCGTACTCGGTCCGGGCGAGGTTGACGGGCACGGAGTTCCAGTACTGGCAGAACGCCTTGAACAGCTCGACGCGCGGATCGTTGTCGGGGTTGAACGATTCGGGCGCCTCGACCAGCGCCTCGAGCACCGAAACCACATAGGCATCCCCGCTCTTCTGGCCGCCGGTCAGCGCGCGGGCGAAGCGGCGAAGATAGGGGAGGTGCGGTGCGGTGTTGGCGACGAGCGACATGAACGGACCCTATGAGGAACGATGGCTGGCGAGTGCGGGATGGTGGTAACGGAAGCCCGGCCCCGCAACGTTCGTTAACCTGGAAAGTTCCCCGCTGCGCATGGCCGCGGGTGAGTCTTGTCGCCCATCGTGGTACGGCTGGCAACCCGATTGCATCGGCTGCGATGAGGGGCGGGCGACGGGTCGCCGGCCCGACGACGGAGGATCAATGTCGCATCGCGTCATCCCCGTGGATCCGTTCGACTACGTCGTGTTCGGGGGCACCGGCGACCTCGCGCGCCGCAAGCTGCTGCCGGCGCTCTACCAGCGCCACAAGGACGGCCAGATCCCGCCAGGCTCGCGCATCGTCGCCGTCGCGCGCACGCGCCGGAACGACGACGCCTTCCGGGAGACGGTGCGCCAGTCGCTCCGGGAGTTCCTGCCTGGCGCGGAGAGCGATGGCTGCGCGGTCGACGCGTTCCTCGCGATGGTCAGCCACGTCGCCGTCGACGTCGAGGCGGATGTCGGCTGGCAGGACCTCGCCGCCCATCTCGCCGGCTCGCAGGACCGTGTCCGCGCGTTCTACCTTGCGGTCGGGCCCGACCTCTTCGGCAAGATCTGCACCGGGATCGGGCGGCACCGCCTGGTGACGGCGAACACCCGCCTCGTCATCGAGAAGCCGATCGGCAGCTCGCTCGCCACGGCGCGCGCCGTGAACGAGGCCGTCGGCAGCGTCTTCGCAGAAGGCCAGATCTTCCGGATCGACCACTATCTCGGCAAGGAGACCGTGCAGAACCTGATGGTCCTGCGCTTCGGGAACTCGCTCTACGAGCCGCTCTGGAATTCCGCGCACGTCGACCACGTCCAGATCACGGTCGCCGAATCGATCGGCGTCGGCTCCCGCGCGGGCTATTACGACGGCGCCGGCGCGCTTCGCGACATGGTGCAGAACCACATCCTGCAGCTCCTCTGCCTGATCGCGATGGAGCCGCCCGATTCGCTCGACGCGAACTCCGTCCGCGACGAGAAGCTGAAGGTGCTCAGGGCGCTGAAGCCGATCGGCGAGGACGAGATCGACCTCTGCACCGTGCGCGGGCAGTACCGCGCCGGCGCGTCCGAAGGCGGCGCCGTCGTCTCCTACGGCGACGAGATCGCGCGGTCCGAGAGCGCGACCGAGACCTTCGTGGCGATCCGCTCGGAGATCTGCAACTGGCGCTGGGCCGGCGTGCCGTTCTACCTCCGGACCGGGAAGCGGCTGGCGAGCCGCGTCTCGGAGATCGTGGTCGCCTTCAAGGCGATCCCGCATTCGATCTTCCCGAAGGGGTCTGGCGTCATCCATTCCAACCGCCTGGTGCTGCGCCTGCAGCCGGACGAGGGCGTGAAGCAGTGGATCATGATCAAGGATCCGGGCCTCGGCGGCATGCGGCTGCGGCACGTCCCCCTCGACATGAGCTTCGCGACGTCCTTTCAGGCCCGCAACCCGGACGCCTACGAGCGCCTGCTGCTCGACGTGATCCGCGGCAACCAGACACTGTTCATGCGCCGCGACGAGCTCGAAGCCGCCTGGAAGTGGGTGGACCCCATCCGCGAGGCCTGGGATCGTTCCAACGAGCCGCCGCAGCCTTATTCGGCCGGCACCTGGGGTCCAAGCGGCGCAATTGCCCTGATCGAGCGTGACGGGCGCACCTGGTACGAGGAAAACGTCTAGTGGAACTCGACCGCCGCAGCTTCGCCGACAAGGCCGATCTCGCCAAGGAACTGGCGGAGACCGTTGCCGATCGCATCCGGGC
>JAEZEK010000298.1 GCA_023417735.1 Pseudomonadota bacterium
GGTCATCCTCGACCCGCGCGGCCGCGCTCCGGCGCAAGATGAGCCATGCGGGCGGCGCGAGCGCCTGTCCGGAAGCCGAGATCGCCACCAGAGATGACAGACCCGACCATGACCGACCCGCTCGCCCGGCTGCGTCCCGGCCCGCTCGACATCCACACCCACATCACGCCGGGCAGCTTCCTGTCGCGGCTCGCCTCGGGCCCGCGCGCCGGCTTCGGGCTGGAGGAGCGGGACGGCAAGAGGTTCCTCGTCTTCGGCGGGAAGACCATGCGCGCGCCGGTTCTGCCCGGCATGGATTCCATGGAGATCCGGTTCCGCACCATGGAGGAGCAGGGCGTGGCGGCGCAGCTGGTGGCGCCCTGGGTGGCGCTGTCGGCCTACCACCTGCCGGAAGCGGACGGCGTCTGGTTCGCCGAGGAGCTGAACCGCGCCATCGCGGATGCGGTCCGGGAACACTCCGACCGGCTGATCGGGATCGGCACCGTGCCGCTGCAATCGCCGGAGAAGGCGGTGGAGATGCTGCGCTGGGTGGTCCGCGACCTCGGGCTGCTCGGCGTCCAGATCAAGCCGTCGGTGAGCGACAGCGTCTTCCTCGACGATCCCCGGCTGGAGCCGTTCTGGGCCGAGGCCGAGGCGCTCGGCGCCTTCGTCTCGATCCATCCCTCGCTCGGCGGGTCGGGCGGCGAGTTCGAGCGCTACTACCTCAACAACCTGATCCACAACCCGCTGGAGACGACGGTGGGTGCGGCGCACCTGATCTTCGGCGGCGTGATGGAGCGCCATCCGGGCCTCAAGATCCTGCTCGTCCACGGCGGCGGGTTCCTCCAGTACGACATCGGGCGGCTCCGCCGCGGCCGCCTGGTGCGGCCGGAGACGCAGGTCTCGATGACGGGCAGCGTGGAGGAATCGGCCGCCCGCTTCTTCTACGACACCGTCACGCATTCGGCCTCGCTGCTGCGCTACCTCGTCGGCGAGGCGGGCGCGCGGCGGGTCCTGCTCGGCAGCGACTTCCCGTTCGACATGGCGGACCCGATGCCGGTCGACACCGTGAAGGAGGCGCAGCTTTCGCCCGAGGACGAGGCGATGGTGCTGCGGCAATCGGCGCACCGGCTGTTCATGGATGCGGTTGTATCCAGGTCGGCGACGACGTACTGACCAGCCAAGCTGGGCCAGCGGACTCGACAATTGCGGGCTGCCCCTGCCAAAGGTAGGGCAGACGCTTACGGCACGGCAGGTCCGCAACGCTGGATCCTCAACGGTGCCAGATCACAGGGAGACGACCGCACCATGACAGGGACGGACGCAAATCCGACCACCAACAAGAAACTCCTTGCATGGGTGCAGGAGGTCGCCGCCAGGTGCAAGCCGGACCGCATCCATTGGTGCGACGGGTCGAAGGCGGAGTACGACCGCCTGTGCGACGAGATGGTCGCCGCCGGCACCTTCGTCCGCCTCTCCGCGGAGAAGCGCCCGAACTCCTTCCTGTGCCGGTCCGACCCCGACGACGTCGCACGCGTCGAGGACCGCACCTTCATCTGCTCCGAGAACCCGGACGACGCCGGCCCGACCAACAATTGGGTCCATCCGGCGGAAATGCGCGCCAAGCTCGATGCGCTCTTCGAGGGCTGCATGCGCGGGCGCACGCTCTATGTCGTCCCCTTCAGCATGGGCCCGCTCGGTTCCCCGATCTCGCATATCGGCGTGCAGCTCAGCGACTCGCCCTATGTCGTCGTCAGCATGCGCATCATGACGCGGATGGGCAGCGCGGTGCTCGAGCAGCTCGGCGACGGCGATTTCGTGCCGTGCCTGCATTCCGTCGGCGCGCCGCTCGAGCCCGGCCAGGAGGACGTCGTCTGGCCGTGCAACGACGAGCACAAGTACATCGTCCATTACCAGGACGACCAGTCGATCGCCTCGTTCGGCTCCGGCTATGGCGGCAATGCGCTGCTCGGCAAGAAGTGCTTCTCGCTGCGCATCGCCTCGATGCTCGGACGCGAGCAGGGCTGGCTCGCCGAGCACATGCTGATCGTCGGCGTCGAAAGCCCGGAGGGCGAGAAGACCTACGTCGCGGCGGCCTTTCCCTCGGCCTGCGGCAAGACCAATTTCTCCATGCTCATCCCGCCGGCGGGCTTCGAGGGCTGGAAGGTGCGCACGGTCGGCGACGACATCGCCTGGATCAAGCCGCAGCCGGACGGGACGCTGCGGGCGATCAACCCGGAGAGCGGCTTCTTCGGCGTGGCGCCCGGCACCAACGTAAAGTCGAACCCGAACGCCATGGAGATGCTCACCCACGACGTCATCTTCACCAATGTCGCGCTCACCGACGACGGCGACGTCTGGTGGGAGGGGATGACGAAGGAGAAGCCGGCGCACCTGATCGACTGGCGCGGCGAGGACTGGACGCCGGAATCCGGCCGACCGGCGGCCCATCCGAATTCCCGTTTCACGGCCGCGGCCGCGCAGTGCCCGACCATCGACCCGGACTGGGACAGCCCGGAAGGGGTTCCGATCTCGGCCTTCATCTTCGGCGGCCGCCTGTCGCACACCTTCCCGCTCGTCTACCAGGCCTTCGACTGGAAGAACGGGGTCTATGCGGCGGCCACGATGGGCTCGGAGGCCACCGCCGCCGCCGTCGGCCAGGCCGCGATCCGGCGCGACCCGTTCGCGATGCTGCCCTTCTGCGGCTACAACATGGCCGACTACTGGAGCTACTGGCTCTCGCTGGAGGAGAAGCTGCCGAGGACGGTTCCGATCTTCCGCGTCAACTGGTTCCGCCGGGACGAGAACGGCAGCTTCATCTGGCCGGGTTTCGGCGAGAACATGCGCGTCCTGAAATGGATCGTGGACCGCGTGCGCGGCCGCGCGACCAACCCGGTCGTGACGCCGATCGGCTACGTGCCGCGCTACGAGGACTTCGACTGGAACGGGCTCGACTTCCCCAGGGACGACTTCCTGCGGCTCACCTTCGTCGACCGCGAGGCGTTCCAGGAGGAGGCGCGCGATCAGGCGGAGTTCTTCCAGATCTTCGGCGACCGCCTGCCGAAGGAGTTGGAGCGCCAGCGCCAGGCGCTGCTGGAGCGGCTGGAGCCCGCCCCGCAGAACACCGCCGCCCGCGTCGGCTGACGGCGGAGCGCCGCCGCCCGCCCCTCGCTCTGTCGTCCTGCCCGGGCTTGCGCCTTCCACTGTCGTCCTTCCCGGGCGCGGCCCGCGGCACCAGTTGCCCGCGCCGGG
>JAEZEK010000318.1 GCA_023417735.1 Pseudomonadota bacterium
CTCCATCTGCGATACCGACATCCATGGCCAAGCGCGATTACTACGAAGTGCTGGGCGGCGCCCGCGACGCCGACGAAAAGGCGCTGAAGGGCGCATTCCGCCGCCTGGCGATGGAGCTCCATCCCGACCGCAACCCGGGCGACGCCACCGCCGAGCACCGCTTCAAGGAGGCGAACGAGGCCTACGAGGTCCTCAAGGACCCGCAGAAGCGCGCCGCCTACGACCGGTTCGGCCACCAGGCCTTCGAAGGCGGCGGATTCGGCGCGCAGAGCGCCGGCTTCTCCTCATTCGCCGACATCTTCGACGACATCTTCGGCGACTTCATGGGGGGATCGCGCCGCGCCTCCGGCCGCGAGCGCGGCTCCGACCTCCGCTACAAAATCGAGATCACGCTGGAAGAGGCCTATACGGGCAAGGCGGTCGAGATCGAGGTGCCGACGAGCGTCACGTGCGAGATCTGTAGCGGCTCGGGCGCGCGCCCCGGCTCCAGCCCGCAGACCTGCACCACCTGCCACGGGGCCGGCCGCGTGCGTGCCAGCCAGGGCGGGTTCTTGCCCATCGGGCGGACCTGCCCGGCCTGCCAGGGCCGCGGCGAAGTCGTGCGCGACCCCTGCCTCGACTGTGCGGGCTCCGGGCGGGTCATGCAGACGCGCACGCTGTCCGTGAACATTCCCGCCGGGATCGAGGAGGGCACGCGCATCCGGATCGCCGGCGAAGGCGAGGCGGGCCTGCGCGGCGGGCCGCCCGGCGATCTCTACATCTTCCTGTCGATCAGGCCGCACGCCTTCTTCCAGCGCGACGGCGCGGATATTTTCTGCCGCGTGCCCGTTTCCATGACGACGGCGGCGCTCGGCGGCCAGTTCGAGGTGCCGACGGTCGATGGCGGGCGCACCCGCGTGAAGGTTTCGGAGGGGACCCAGAACGGCAAGCAGTACCGGCTGAAGGGCAAGGGCATGCCGGTCCTGAGGACACGGCAGTCCGGTGACATGTACGTGCAGATCGTGGTCGAGACGCCGCAGCACCTCAGCCGGCGCCAGAGGGAACTCCTCGAGGAGTTCGAACGTGTCTCGTCCGGGGAGAACAATCCGGAATCGACCGGCTTCTTCTCCCGGGTGAAGGATTTCCTGGAGACGCTCGGTGAGAAGTAGGGCAGAAGTCCGGTCATGATCGCTTCAGCCAGAAAGCGCCGGCCGGGTGACAACCCGGTGCTGGCATCCGTCGCCAGGGTCGGGGAGAAGCTCGGCGACGAGCTGCGGGCGATGCGCCAGTCGGCGGGCCGGAAAAGGAACGCCGGAGAACACCCGGTCATCACGTCCGTGGCGAGGATGAGCGAGAAGCTCGGCGACGAGCTGCGCTTCTTCCGCTCCGCTGCGAGCAACCCGATTCGCGCCGGCGCGGTCACGCCCTCCAGCAGGGCGCTCGCCCGCCTGATGGTCGAACTCGCCAGGCCGGACCCGGAAGGACTGACCCTGGAACTCGGCGCCGGGACCGGCGTCGTCACCGCCGCGCTCATCGAGGACGGCATTCCGCCGGAGAACCTCGTCGCGGTCGAGCACGACCCGGACTTCTGCCGCCTCCTCCGGGAACGCTTTCCTGGGCTGAAGGTGGTCCAGGGCGACGCCTACGCGCTCGACCGTACGCTCGTTGGCTACGGCCCCTTCAATGCGGCGCTCTCCTCGCTTCCGCTTCTCACCCGTCCGCCGCTGCTGCGCCGCCGGTTCCTCGACGAGGTGCTCGACCGGGTCGTGCAGGGCGGCCGCCTCGTGCAGTTCTCCTACGGCCTGGGCGAGCCGGTGCCCGGCGCGCCGCGGCGCTACGCCGTCTACAAGTCGCCGTGGGTGGCCATGAACCTGCCGCCCGCCCGCGTTTGGACCTACCGGAAGACCGACTGAGCCGAGGCGCTAGGCGCCGGCCCCGGCTGCGTCCGACGGCGATCCTGGCCGGCTCGGTCTCGCTCACCGCCTTCAGCGCCGCGAGCGCGAGAAGCGCCGGTATCGCGAGGATCAGAGCCATCAGGAGAGTCGGGATCATCGTGTCCTCCCTTTTGCCGCGGGGGGGCGGGCCATGCCGCGCCTCGCGCCCCGTCTCGACTGCGCCCGCACGGGAGCGCACGCCTGTAACGGGGCCATGAAACGGCCGAACGGGACGGGTTGCCTTGCTGCAGATCAATGTTCCGGGCATGGCGGCCGCAAGGGCACCAAGGTGACCCGGTTCGGGGTCCGTGCGTCCCTTCTCCGGCAACGCGGAGGCGCAACATGACCAAGGTTAGCGCCGGTCTCCTGCTCTACCGCTCGACCGAAGACGGGATTTCCGTGCTGCTGGTGCATCCCGGCGGACCCTTCTGGCGAAGGCGCGATCTCGGCGCCTGGTCCATCCCGAAGGGCGAGGCGGATCCCGGCGAGGACCTCGCGGCGGCGGCGGCGCGTGAATTCTCCGAAGAGCTGGGCGCGGTGCCCGACGGCACGTTCGCGCCGCTCGGCCGCGTCAGGCAGCGCGGCGGCAAGGAGGTGGAAGCCTTCGCCCTCGAAGCCGACTTTGACGCTGCGCGCATCCGCAGCAACACGTTCGAGATGGAATGGCCGCCGCGGAGCGGCCGGATGCAGGCGTTTCCCGAAGTCGACCGGGCCGAGTGGTTCCCGCTGCCGCTCGCCCGCCGGAAGATCCTGGCCAGCCAGCTTCCGATCCTCGATCGGCTCGAGCAGCGCACCTGCCGCGGCAAACCGGGCTGAAGGGCGCGCACGCGCGACGGACGCACCAGGCTCCGGCCCGGCGTTGCCTCGCGAGAGCTTGATTTCGTGGAGCTTTGGTACAGCCGGGTGGACTCGAACCACCGACCTTCGGAGCCACAATCCGACGCTCTAACCAAACTGAGCTACGGCTGCAAGAAAGCGTGCCGGGTGCGGGAGCCCCGACGCGGCGCGGACACTATTCAGTCGCCCCGTCCATTTCAAGTGCGTATGGCGAGCCGGCGGTCGGGGCGGGGAACGCGGGCGGACCCGCGTGGCCGCACCGGCCCGTTCAGGCGGTCGCCGCCGGCCACGCCCCCCCCCCCGTCGGTGGCGCAGGCGCCGGGGTCATGAT
>JAEZEK010000328.1 GCA_023417735.1 Pseudomonadota bacterium
CTGTCGAACAGCGCCCCCTGGACGATCGTGGCGATGTTCATCCTGAGCGCGGCGCTGGTCAGGACGGGCGTCCTCGCGAGCTTCATGAACCGCCTGCACCTCCTGTCGCGCTACGGCACGGGCGCGGTGCTCGGCGCTTTCCTCCTGATGACCATCGCGGCGTCCGCCTTCGTCAACAACACGCCCATCGTCGTGATGCTCATCCCGGTGGCGATCGGGCTGGCACGGAATGCCGGCATCTCCGCTTCGAAGATCCTCATGCCGCTCTCCTTCGCGGCGATCCTCGGCGGCACCGTCACCCTGATCGGCACGTCCACGAACATCCTGGTCGACGGCGTCGCCCGCGATCTCGGCGTCGCGCCGTTCTCGCTCTTCGAGATCGCGCCGGTCGGGATCCTCGTGGCGCTCGCCGGCGGGCTCTACATGGTGACGATCGGCCAGCGGCTCCTCCCCGACCGCACGATCGTCTCCGATCTCCTCCAGGGCCGGCACCGGCCGCATTTCCTGGTCGAGGTGCTCGTTCCGCACGATTCGCCGATGATCGGCCGCAACCCGGCCGACGTGCCGCTCTTCCAGACCCCAGACCGCCGCGTCGTCGACGTCGTGCGCGGCGACCTGTCGCTCCGCCGCGACATGGCCGCCGTCGCGCTCGCGCCCGGCGACATCGTGGTGCTGAAGTCGCCGGTCTCCGACGTGCTCTCGATGCGGGACGGCAAGGAGCTGAGCGTTGGCGGGGAGGATCTGCTCGAGCCGGTCGCGGCCCGCTCCACGGTCGTCGTCGAGGCGCTCCTCGGCCCGTCCGCCCGCCTTCTCGGCGCGACGCTCCGGGAGACCCGGATGCGGCGCCGCTACGGCATCTATCCGCTCGCCCTCCACCGCCACGGCGAGAACCTCGCCTCCCGCATCGAGGAAACCCCGCTCGCGGTCGGCGATACGCTCCTCCTCGAGGGCTCGCCGGAGGACCTCCGCCGCTTCGCCGACGACATGGAGCTCGTCAGCCTCACCGAGCCGAGGGAGAAGGGGCTGCGGCGGGCGAAGGCGCCGCTCGCCGTGCTCGCGCTCCTCGGCGTGGTCGTTGCCGCAACGCTCGGGCTGATGCCGATCGTCGGGCTCGCCTGGATCGGCGTCGCCTTCGTGCTCGTCACGCGCTGCATCGATTCGGAGGAGGCCTTCGCCTCCGTCGACTGGCGGATCATCGTCCTGATCTACACGATGCTGGCGATCGGGAGCTCGCTGGAGAACACCGGCGCCGTCGAGCTGATCGTCGGCGCGGTCGAGCCGTGGGCGCGCGGGATGCCGCCGATCGTGATGCTCGGCGTCGTCTATTTCCTCACCTCGGCGCTCACGGAGATCGTCACCAACAACGCCGTGGCGGTGGTCGTCACCCCGGTCGCGGTGGCGCTCGCCGTGCAGCTCGGACTCGATCCGCGCCCCTTCGTGGTGGCCGTCATGTTCGGCGCGAGCGCGTGCTTCGCGACGCCGATAGGCTACCAGACGAACACGCTGGTCTATTCTGCGGGCGGCTACCGGTTCACGGACTTCGTGCGCGTCGGGCTGCCGCTCAACATCATCGCCGGGCTCGTGACGATCGCCGTCGTGCCGCTCGTCTGGCCGCTGCGCTGACGATCACAGCAGTTCGATCGCCTGCGCGCGGACGACGATGACCTCCTGCGCGAACCGCCGCTCGAGATCCTCGCGGTACGCTGTCCACCAGGCCCGGTCGAGCGTCTCGGCCATCACCTCCAAGACGGCGATGTCGTCGACGCTCGTGCTGCCGCCCTCGCGCCAGAGCCCCTCGGCCGGGGCGCGGGTGAACGCCGTGAGGCCGCCGAAGCGCTCCGTTAGTTCGGCCCGGACGCGGTCGAACGCCGCGGCCCCGAAGGGTCTACCGGAATTGTCGCGGACGGGGAGGAGGATCTGGACGAGGATCATGCTTGTCTCGCTCGACGGGGCGGCAGCGCCGTCAACGCATGGCGGCCGCCGAAGGTCCCGCATGCCGCCTTCCTGCGCTCGCCTTGCGGTCCCGCGCGCATTGCGCTTTACCGGAACCTGCCGTGGCGGGGTGCCCCATGAAGCCGACGAACAGCATCTATACCGGCCTGCCGACGACGATCTTCGAGGAGATGAGCCGCCTTGCTCTGGCACACGGGGCGGTCAATCTCGGCCAGGGCTTTCCCGATACCGACGGGCCGGAGGACGTGCGGCGCGTTGCGGCGGACGCGCTTCTCGCCGGCCCCAACCAGTATCCGCCGATGCTCGGCTGGCCCGATCTCAGGCAGGCGGTCGCGGAGAGCTGGGGCCGGTTCCAGGGGCTGGAGGTGGACTGGTCGCGGGAGGTGCTCGTCACCTCGGGCGCTACGGAGGCGCTTGCGGATGCGATCGCCGCGCTGGTGGAGCCCGGCGACGAGATCGTCCTCGTCGAGCCGCTCTACGACTGCTACCTGCCGCTGGTGCGCCGGGCCGGCGCTGTACCGCGGCTCGTCCGCATCGCCCCACCCGACTGGACGATCGACGAGGCGGCTCTGCGCGCGGCCTTCTCGCGGAAAACCAAGGCGGTCCTCCTCAACAACCCGCACAATCCCGCGGCCAAGGTCTACACGACCGCGGAACTCGAGCTGATCGCCCGCCTCGCCGTCGAGCACGATGCCTACGTCATCGCCGACGAGGTGTACGAGCACATCGTTTTCGACGGCGCGCGGCACCGCTCCATGCTGTCGATGCCGGGCATGCGCGAGCGCACCGTCGCGATCGGCTCCGCCGGCAAGACCTTCTCGCTGACCGGCTGGAAGGTCGGTTACGTGACCGCCGCCCCGGCGCTCCTCGATCCGATCGCCAAGGCGCACCAGTTCACCACGTTCACCACGCCGCCCGACCTGCAGAAGGCTGTCGCCTATGGCCTGCGCAAGGACGAGGGATACTACCGCGAACTCGCCGCAGCGCTGGAGGCGAAGCGCGATCGCCTCGCCGGCGCGTGCCGGCGGCTCGGTTTTGGGGTCATCCCGTGCCGGGGGACGTACTTCCTGACGGTCGATTGCGCGCCGCTCGGCCTGGGCGATGACGACCTTGCGCTCGCCCGCCGCATGACGGAGGAGGCCGGCGTGACGGCGATCCCGGTGTCCGCGTTCTATGTCGCGGACGCGCCGCGCTCGTTTCTCCGCCTCTGCTTCTCCAAGCGCGACGAGGTGCTCGACGAGGCGGCTGCCCGCCTCGAGCGCTGGTTCGCCGCGACCGGTCGGTCTGCCGCCTGAGGCTTCGCCCCATGGCCGCCTGGCATGCGGCCGCGGCACGAGCCGGGAGATCGCCGGATTCTCGCGCCGCTCGGGCAATTGCGGCCGGTTTCTGCCCGGATTGCGTCGAACTTGGGCACGCTTCTCTCGCCGGCCGCCGAAGCGGCCGGCG
>JAEZEK010000391.1 GCA_023417735.1 Pseudomonadota bacterium
GGTCAGACCACTTCGACCTTGAGGTCGCCGACGCCGTCGACGTGGCCTTCCATGACGTCGCCCTTCTTGATCGAGCCGACGCCGGCCGGGGTGCCGGTCATGATGATGTCGCCGGGGGCGAGGCGGAACAGGCCGGACAGGTAGGCGATCGTCTCGGGCACCTTCCAGATCAGCTGGTTGAGGTCGCCCTTCTGCTTCAGCTCGCCGTTGACCTTGAGCCAGATCGCGCCTTCGGCCGGATGGCCGATCGCCGAGGCCGGGACGATCTCGCCGGAGGGCGCGGATTCCTCGAACGCCTTGCCGACCTCCCAGGGGCGGCCCATCTTCTTGGCCTCGCCCTGCAGGTCGCGGCGCGTCATGTCGAGCGCGACGGCGTAGCCGTAGACGTGGTCGAGCGCCTGCTCGACCGGGATGTTCTCGCCGCCCTTGCCGATCGCGACGATCAGCTCGATCTCGTAATGGACGTCCTTGGTCATCGCCGGATAGGGAAACTTGCCGTCCAGCACGATGTTGTCCGGGTTCTTCTGGAAGAAGAACGGCGGCTCCTTGTCCGGGTCATGGCCCATCTCGATGGCATGCTCGGCATAGTTCCGCCCGACGCAGTAGACCCGGCGGACCGGGAAGAGCTCGCTCGAACCGCGGATCGGCAAAGCGACGGTCGGCGGCGGGGTAAAGACGTACGACATGGACTTCCTTTCTAGAGAGGTCAGGAACGGCTCGCGGCGTAATAGTCGACGCGACGCTCCAGCCAGGCGAGGCCTTCGGCGATCAGGAACGCGAAGGCGAACAGGACGAGGAGGGCGGCCCAGAACTGCTCCATCAGGAAGCGCGAGCCGTAGAGCTTGAAGAGCGCCCCGAAGCCGACGATCGAGACGAGGATCTGGCCGATGATGACGCCCTTCACGGCGCGGATCATGCCGAGCCGGATGCCGGCCAGGATCTCCGGCAGCGCGGCCCAGACGTAGATCTCGCGGAACGCCTGCCAGCGGCTGGCGCCGAAGCTCTTGGCCATCTCCACGAGCGAGGGCGAGATGGCGTGGACCCCGGCGCGGGCGTCGAGCACGATGATCCAGATCGCGAACAGCACGACGGTCAGGATGATGGTGGTCTGGCCGAGGCCGAACAGCACCATGATGACCGGCACGAGCGCGGTGAGTGGCGCCGAGAGGAACAGGTTCACCCAGGGCAGGAGGAGCCGGTCGGCGATCACCGAGCGGCCCATCAGGATGCCGAGCGGCACGCCGACGACGATCGCGATGACGTTGCCGATGACGAAGGCCTCGGCGGTCACCCAGAGCGCCGACATGAAGGACGCCGTCGGCACGATCTCGACCAGCTTGACGAGGATCGCGGAGAGCGGCGGCAGGAGGATCGTCAGCTTCAGCTGGCCGACGATCTCCCACAGGATGGCCCAGAGGATGAGCGAGGTCATCATGGGCACGCGGTAGCCGTGGATCAGCATGGCCTCAGTCCAGGTAGTGCTTCAGGCTCTGCCAGATGCCGTCGACCGTATCGAGATAGGCGGGCTGGCGGCGGATCGCGTCGGGATCGCCGCCGCGCTCGATGGCCGGCTCGATGATCTCGGAGACGCGGCTCGGGCGGCGGGCGAGGAGCACGATGCGGTCGGAGACGTAGACCGCCTCCTCGATCGAATGCGTGACGAAGATGAAGGTCTTCTTCTCGCTGGCGACGAGCTCGAGCAGGTCCTCCTGGAACTTGCGCCGGGTCTGCTCGTCGACGGCCGAGAACGGCTCGTCCATCAGGAGCACGTCGGCGTTGACCGAGAGCGCGCGGGCGAGGCCGACGCGCTGGCGCATGCCGCCGGAGAGCTCGTGCGGGAACTTCTCCTCGAAGCCGGCGAGGCCGACCTGGCGGATGTAGCGGCGGGCGACGTCCTCGCGCTCGGAGCGGGCAACGCCGCGCAGCTCCAGCCCGAAGGCGACGTTGCGGATGACGGTGGCCCACGGCATCAGGGCGAAGTCCTGGAACACGAAGGCGCGCTCCGGCCCCGGCCCGGTGACGGTGCGGCCGTTGATCAGCACCTCGCCGGAGGTGAGCGGGAGGAGGCCCGCGATGATCTTCAGCAGCGTGGTCTTGCCGCAGCCCGAAGGCCCGAGCAGCGAGGTCAGCTTGCCGCGCGGAAAGTCGATGCTGATGTTGTCGAGGGCGTGGACGCCGCCGGGATAGATCTTCGTGACGCCGCGCACCTCGACGACCGAATCGGTCGCCGGCTCGGGTGCGCGCGCCACGGCTGCACTGCTCGTTGCCATCGTCATCTCGCTCGCTTCTCGGGCCGGAACATGGTCACCTCGATCCGCTCCAGGAGCTCGATGAAGAGCACCGAGAAGACCATGATCGAGAGGATCGCGGCATACATCTTCGGATAGTCCGCAATGGACCGGTTGTAGGTGATGAGGTCGCCGACGCCGGTCGGCGTGATGAGGAGCTCGGCGAGCACCGCACCGATGAAGCCGGCGGCGGCGCCGAGGCGCAGGCCGGCGAAGATGACCGGGCTCGCGGCCGGCAGGATGACCCGCATGATCACCTGCCGCCTGGAGGCGAGGAAGGACCGCCCCATCTCCACCAGCGAGGCCGGCGTGTGGCGCACGGCGCTGTAGGAATTCAGCACGATCACCGGCATCGCCATGATGCACACGACGAGGACCTTGGAGGTCAGCCCGATGCCGTAGGCGAACACGATGAGCGGAATGAGCGCGGCGAGCGGCGCCGCCTGCATGATGATGAAGATCGGCGAGGCGAACCATTCCGCCTTGTCGTTCAGGCCCATCGCGACGCCGATCGCGACGCCGAGCGCGCCGGAAATGACGAGGCCGATCAGCAGCGGCTGCAGCGTCACGGCGAAGGCGCGGCCCATCGATCCGTCGGCGATCATCTCCCAGAGCGCGCCCATCGTCTCGAAGAAGCCGGGGAAGGCCGGGCTGATCGGGATGCGGGCCGCCCACTCCCAGGCGATGCAGAAGACGAGCGCGGACAGGACCCGCAGCACCATCGGGTGGACGAGGAAGTCGCGCGCGGCATTCGCCTTGCGGTCGGTGAGGGCCTTGCCCGGGCGCATGCCGGGCAAGGCGAAGAGCCGCGAGGCGCGGAAGCCGCCCGTGACGGCCTCCGCGTTCGCATGCGTTCTCTGATCAGTTACCAAGCTTCTGTCTCGCATTCTCGAGCGGGCGCATGTCCCAGAAGTCCTCGACCTTCAGGCTCGCGGGATCGCCCTCGAGCTGGCCGGCCTGGATGTAGAAGTCGAAGTCGGTCTTCGCGGCCTCGGCGCCGCCGCCGTTCGGGTCGAACAGGCCTTCCTTCACGCCCTCGGTGTAGTAGGCCGGCACCTCCTCGATGACTTCCTTCGGCTGGTCGGCGAGCAGGTTGCGAGCCTCGCGCTCGCGCTCGACGACGCTCGGATCCTCGTTCATCTCGCGCCAGAGCTTCAGGAGCTCCTCGACCAGGATGTTCGCCTGCTCGGGGTTCTCGTCGAGCCACTTCTGGCTGGCGAACACGACCTCGTCGCTGGCGCGCTCCTCCGGCGTCGGCAGGACGTGGAACCGGTCGCCGGCCTGCTGCATCAGGATGTTCTTGTTGGAGAGATCGAGGATGGTCGCCTTGATCGTGCCGTTCATCAGCGCGATCACGCGGTTGCCGGAGCCCGGGACGTAGGAGCGGTCGCCGAACGTGATGCCCTCGCGGGCGGCGATGATGTTGCCGATCGCCTCCGTGCCGCTGCCGCGGCCGTGGAAGGTGAAGGGCTGGCCGTCGAGGTCCTTCCAGGTCTGGTACTCGTTCGCGACGACCGGATAGAAGACGAGCGTGGAAAGCTGGAAGATGATCCGCAGCGGCACCTTGGTGCGCTGGATCACGGCGTAGGGCGTGCCGATGCCGATGTCCATCTGGCCGCTGATGATCGACTGGATCGCGAGCTCCTCCTCGGAGAACGAGGTCAGCTCGTAGTCGAGGCCCCGCTCCTTGGCGCGCTCGAGCGCGATCTGGAAGGCGAGCGTCTCTTCGGAGACGACGTCGCCAAGCGCCACGCGCACCTTCTGCTGCGCGAGCGCTGCCGATCCGCCGAACAGGCCGCTGGCCACCAACAGCCCGGCCGCGAGGCGGCTCGCACCTTTCAGACTTCTGAGCATGTAATCCTCCCTCGGCCGGCTTGCCTGCGACGCTGCCATGCGCCTGTTGCCTGACCAATGGATCATTGGTTAAGCTATGTCCAACGATTGATCAAGCGAGCGGTAGCATGGTCCGAATGGCCGAGGACGCCCCCGGCGAGGAGTGGAGCGACGGGGAAGCCGCCGACGCGGCCCCGCACATCGGCGAGGGTCACGCCGCGCTGACGCAGCTGCGCGCCTATCTCGCCCAGCGCGAGCTCGCGCCGAACACGCGCCTGCCGCCGGAGCGCGAGCTCTGCGAGATCCTCGGCGTGTCGCGGGGCGAGCTGCGGAAGGCCCTCGCCATCCTGGAGGAGCACGGCGACGTCTGGCGCCATGTCGGCAAGGGCACCTTCACGGGCGCGCGCCCGATGGAGGAGCGCTTCTCGATCGGCGAGATCTCGAGCCAGACCAACCCGGCCGACGTCATGCGGGCGCGGCTGCTCATCGAGCCGGAGCTCGCACGGGAAGCGGCGCTCAACGCGACCGCCGACGACATCGCCACGCTGCGGACCTGCATCGCCGGCAGCCGCCGGTCGGAGACGTGGCGGCAGTACGAGAACTGGGACAACCGCTTCCACCGCGCCATCGCGGCCGCGACGCACAACGCGCTGCTGCTCTCGCTGTTCGACACGCTGAACGGGGTCCGACGCGCCGTCGTCTGGGGGCGCCTGCGCCACGACGTCCAGAAGCCGCCGACGGACCATCACAGCTTCGCCGACCACGAGGCGGTCATCGCGGCGATCGAGGAGCGCGACATGAACGCGGCCGCCGCGCACATGCGGCGGCACCTCCAGCACGTCCAGGCGAAGCTGCTCGACCACGCGCGGCAGGCGGCCGAATAGCCGGCCGGGCTCCCGCGGCCGGCCGGGAGCGTCCGGCGGCCGCGCACCATGTCACGGCGGCGTCCGCTCAGCGCAAGGCCGCCGTGCGGGCCGGCGCGATCGCATCCCCCTGCCGGGCCGGCTCGGCCGGCTTCGCCGCCAGGCACTCGAGCTCCGCCAGGTTGCCGAGCACCTCTTCGGCTGCGAACAGCAGCGCCTGCACGGCCCGGACCTCCGCGGGCCGCCGGCTCCCCTCGGCCGCCTGCGCGGTTCCGGC